>JBEPWY010000045.1:0-15366 GCA_041642185.1 Marivirga sp. | reverse complement strand
CCCTGGACCCCCCTTCAATAAGGTTATTGGTAAATTATAATCGGTTAAGGATTTCAAAATAATATTAAAAATAGCTTATCCGTTAACCCACTTTTATTAATTGAAATTTCAATTGACCCTTATTAATATCAACATCAAATTGGTTTTGATTGAAGCCATAAAGATCATCTTCAGAAATGAGATTAATTCTCAAAAACAAAGGTGTTTTATCCGTAATTTAAGTTGGTTTTAGAGGGGCAAGCAATAATTTCAGGAATTTATGAATGAAGAATAGACTTTGTCAAAAAAAAGATAATGTGGATCAGAGTTTAATTGAGTTGTTCTTACCTGAAGGTGATTTAAAATGTTCCAAGGTTGGTTTAAGAGCTTTAAATCCTTCTCAAAGAACATAATTACTTAATTCTGAAGACGCTTCAATTGTTTAAAAATATTATTGACATTGAAATTCTATGGTTTGGAATTTGCAAATCTGTAATAGACATTCGTGTTGAAATCTTATACAATATTTCATTACAAATATTATTATAAAAAAACCCCCTTTTCATAAAAAAGGGGGTTGGAATTAAAGATTATGTGCAGTTTATTTATAAACCTGCCTGCTGTTCCGTAAGTACTCTTGTGTTATACATCAACTTACGGGCATTTGCTTCTCTTAACTGTTGTTGAACATCAGAAATAACACCCATTTTAGCCTCACTATCAACTTTAAGGGCAATTGTTATTTTATCTCTTTCTTGCTCAGCTAATTTATCTTTTTCGTTTGCTACCCAAAGTAATACATCTCTGGGTTCAATAAACACATCATTGGCCTGAATTTTTGCTTCTTCACCATACTTTTCAGCTTTCTTAGGTTTACCTATATAAAGATAAGCTACCAATGACTTTCGTTCTATTTTCCTCAGTTGTTCTGCCTTAGGGATATTCTGTTCAACCAAAATATCTGTCTCACGCAAAACAGTTGTTACCATGAAAAAGAACAATAGCATGAAAATAATATCCGGTAATGCAGCAGTAGGAATATCCTGACTGGCACTTGTTTTTTTCTTAAACTTTGACATATATTATCCTCCTATGTTAGTTGGTTCTGCAATTGAAATCGCCATTGGAATGCCTTCCCTACCTAGGTCATATAAAGCTTTTTCCTTTGGATTTCTTAAATCTAATGTACGGAATTCTTCAGCTGTAAGGCCAACTCTTTCTCCATATATTTGATAATAAGCTCCCTGTAACTGGTCCAGTACATTGATATAAATATCATAACTGGTACCTCTATCCGTTTTATAGGATACAATTGCTTTATCAGGCGACTCGGATAATTCAGGATCATTAGACGGATTTAAAACATGCTCAATTAACATATCTTTTATCACTGTATAATCATCTATACGTTCTCCTTCCACTAAAAGGGCATCAGCCGAATTGATAGATACCTTAAATAAATTTTTCTCTTTTATTACAAGATCTATTTCTTCTGCTTCATCCGGTTTAGGAGGCAGCGTAATAGTTAATCCTTTATCCGATGCAATGGTAGTAGTTACAAGAAAGAAAATAAGTAACAAGAAGGCAATATCTGCCATAGACCCTGCATTTACTTCTGCTGATGCTCTTGATTTACTTCTAGCCATTAGTTTGCGATTTTTCTTATTTCAGAATAAATTATTGACAATACTGCAATACCCATTAATAAATAGGTAGTGATTAAAACTCCTCCAATAATTTTGGAAGAAGTAGAAGTAATATCAAATTTAGTATACACTTTTGTCACCTCATCTCCGGCAACAGCCCATGACACTAAAAATATTACTCCTATTACTACTATCCCTAAAACTGACTTAAGCAAGCTTTTAGGATTTCCTATTGCATTTACCAGTGGTAATACTATAGCACCAAGTGCTGCAATAAATACCAAAACGTAAGCTGCAATTAAAATTATATTAACTAATGATTCCATTTAGTAAATTTAAGTTAGTTAAAATTACTTAGTTAAATTATGCTTTACCAATATATCTACAAGGGCAATTGAAGCATCTTCCATCTGGTTTACTAAAGAATCTACTTTAGAAACGCAATAGTTGTAAAATAATTGTAGAATAACAGCCACAATCAAACCACCTACAGTAGTTAAAAGTGCTACTTTAATACCACCTGCAACCAATGAAGGGGAAATATCACCTGCTGCTTCAATAGCATCAAATGCTCCGATCATACCAATTACTGTACCCATGAAACCTAACATTGGCGCCAATGAGATAAATAATGAAATCCAAACCAATCCTCTTTCCATACGTCCCATTTCAACAGAACCGTAAGCGATAACCGATTTTTCTACCATCTCAACACCTTCTGACATCCTCATAAGACCCTGAGTAAATATAGACGCCACGGGACCTCTTGTGTTTTTAGTTACTTCTTTAGCAGCTTCAACACCACCTTGATTGAGTGCATCTTCTACATTAGCCAATAACTTATTAGTATTGGTAGTAGCTAAGTTTAAAGTGATAATTCTTTCAATAGAGATAGCCAAACCTAAGATCAGACATATTAATACTACTGACATAAATTCCCATCCACCTTCAATAAATTTTTCTTTAACTACCTGGTGGAAAGTTTGATCCTCTTCTTCAATTTCTACTTCTTCCTCTGCAGCTATTGCTGTAGGCAGTGTATCTGGTTCAGATACTACAGTATCAGCATCTCCAACTTGTGCAGTATCAGATTCCTGAGTAGTTGTTTCTTCTTGAGCAACTGCGTTGCCTGTAAAACCGAATGACATAGCTCCGGCCAGCATCATTAAGACAAATAGCTTTTTCATAGTTAAGTTGTTTGTAATTTTTTTTTAGTTTGTTTTCAATTTTTAAACAATTCAGAATTCAATTTTACACAATTATAAACAAACAGAAAATTTTTTAACTAATTCTTTAAGAATAAAGAAGTTTTTTCTTTCCGTTTTATTACAATTATATCTTCATAGGAGGACAAATGCGGAGAAGGAGGGATTCGAACCCTCGGTACCCGCAAAGGTACACTCGCTTTCCAAGCGAGCCCGATCGGCCACTCTGGCACCTCTCCTATTAATCATCACATAAAAGAAATCTCGTTTGAATCCTTTTTTCAATAAAGCACAAATAAATCAATTATTTCCTGCCAATGCAAACATAAAATGCCAAACGGTCAAGAATAATTATAAACTTAAACAATGTAGTTAAAATTAATTGGTTTAATTATAATTAAAGAACTTATTATTACAATTCATAAATTCAATCTCAATACATTTTCTATTTTAGGTAAATAAAAACATTGTCAATGAATGCAATTTGTACATCTTCTTTTGCCATTACTTATACCTGTTTACGAAAATTCGGTTGTTAAATCGCGAGTTAATTTGAATATTCAGCATAATGCTCCAGACTATTTTGTAAAACCACCCACTTAATCAGCTGCTATATACCTTATCACTCTACTATTCCATCTCCCCTCTTAAAGGTTTAATTAAATTGAGGCGTTGTTGTTCTAAGTTTTCCGCATGACTTAATACGTACATCATTTTGGTTATTGCAGCCTCTGTGGTAATGTCACTTCCGCTAATCACACCAATTTCTCCTAATGCTGAACTGGTTTGGTATCTTCCCTGAATAACTTTTCCTCCCATACATTGGGAAACATTTACTATCAATATATCTCTTTCAACTGCTTTCTTTAACTCATCTATAAACCATTCATCTGTTGGGGCATTACCTGACCCATAGGTTTCCATTACTACTCCTTTTAAGTTTGGGATACTTAAAACCCCTTTTACAAAGGATGGAGTAATTCCCGGAAATATTTTCAAAATAGCCACTTCCTGATGAATATTCTTTCTAACTTTTAATATAGCTTCAGGCTGGTAAGCGCGTAAGGCGGAAAAATTATACTCTATTATTACACCTGCTTCTGCCAAAATGGGATAGTTTTCACTTTGAAAGGCATCAAATTGTACACTCTCCACTTTTTTGGAGCGATTGCCTCGCAATAATAAATTATCAAAATATATACATACTTCCGATACAACTGGCCTGTGATTAAGTTGCTGGGAGGCAATTTCTATAGCTGTAATTAGGTTTTCCCTGGCATCTGATCTGGCTGCACCAATAGGTAATTGTGAACCCGTAAAAACTACAGGTTTATTGAGGCCTTCCAGCATAAAACTTATGGCCGAGGCACTGAAAGCCATGGTATCAGTACCATGAATTACAATGAAGCCATCATAGTCATCATAGTACTTTTCAATAAGTGCTGCGATTTCACTCCAATGCTCGGGATTTACATTAGATGAATCTATTAATTTTTTAAATGATGCTACTGTGATTTTAAGGTTAAAATTCTTGAGAGAGGGTACCTCTTTCAAAATATGTTTAAAATCAAAAGGAACAAGTGCCTGCTGATTATTATAAACCATCCCTAAAGTTCCTCCTGTATAAATAATTAATACAGATTGTTCAGGGGCCTTAGGAGTAGCTGTATCTATATGGGTAAGATCGTAGGCATTCATAATCAGGAGAATAGTTGATTGGCATTTTTACTAGTTATCTCAATTAGCTCTTCTACTGGGAGCTCTTTCAGGTCTGCAAGCTTTTGTGCTATAAGGCTTATGTAGGCTGGCTCATTTCTCTTCCCTCTCTTAGGAGTTGGGGCTAAGTAAGGTGCATCAGTTTCTAAAACCATCATATTAGCATCAATATCAGGTATATGTTCGGCTAATCCTCCATTTTTAAAAGTTACAATCCCTCCTATCCCTAGGTAAAAACCTAAGTCACTTACTTCTTTAGCTTGATCGGCAGTACCAGAAAAACAATGAAAAACTCCTCTTAAGTTTTCATCGTGTAGTGATTTTACTATATCCAATGTTTCCTGAAAAGAGTCACGGCAATGAAGTATTATGGGGATTTTATATTCTTTCGCCCAATTAATCTGTATTTTTAATGCCTCTTCCTGTTGAGCGCGAAAAGTTTTATCCCAGTAAAAATCCAAACCAATTTCACCAACTGCCACAAATTTTCTTTTTGCTAGCCAGCTTTCTACCTGGTAAAGCTCTTTTTCGAAATCTTTTTTCACATAACAAGGGTGCAAGCCCATTGTAGCTATAGTCTGAGGGAATTTCTGTTCCACTTCCAACATCGCATCAATCGATTGGCTGTCAATGTTGGGCATATATAATCTAGTAACACCCTCTTCCTGTGCCCTTTCGAGCATTTCTGCCCGATCCTTATCAAATTCCTCCGCATATAAATGCGCATGTGTTTCTATCATCCTTTTGCAAATTTTCTACCTTTCCACTTCACAGGCAAAGGTAACAGATAATATATCATGAGTGCAAAAGATAAGAAGCCACTGTAAAATTCAAATATAAATAAATGTCCTAAAGGAAGATATTGGTTCATTCTATCGAAAATCTTGTTAATGAATAAACTTTGAACGGTAATTTTCAATCCAAACAAAGGTAAAGCCACTAAAGGATTTACAAAAATCATGGCCAGCATAGCTGGAAAATATAACGCCTGTATAACCAACAAGGTTTTCATGAATGGTGGTAATTTCAGGGCACCGCGCATCCATCTTTTTCTTTGTTCCAGTAGGTTCCAAAAGCCTTTAATGGATTGTGTACGTACAAGGCTTTCTTCATTTGCCAGTTGCTGAAAATCGTAGCCCTGCTTAACCACAGCCTGAAAAAGAGCAAAATCTTCTGTAACAGAAAAAGGGATAGCTCTATAACCCCCTACTTTTTTGTAGGCTTCTTTACTAATAATCATATTATTCCCTACTGCAGTAACAGGTATTTTCCAACCGGTAACAATTTTTATTATTCCCAAAGCTAATCCCCAGTCAATCATTTGCATAGTTGAAAAAAAACTATCCGCCTTTACCAAAGTAAATCCACTTTGCACACCTAATCCTGGTTTCCAGCATGCCAGATTTTTAATAATCCAGGATGGGGCAACTTCGGCATCGGCATCGGTCACCATTAAATAATCGCCTTTTGCTTTATCTGCTAATTGGGCTAAAACATTGGCTTTTGCATCCAAGTTATCTCTTTGCATGGCAATTGGTGTGTAAAAAAAATTGTTGGTTTCTTTATCCCAGGCCTTCATTATTTTTGAACTTCCGTCTTCAGAACCATCATCACCCATTAACACCTCATATTTATCTTTTGGGTAATCTAAAGCCTCTAGCGAGTTTAAAGTATAATTTACTGTGTGTACTTCATTTCTTACAGCTAGTAAAATAGAAATAAAAGGCAATTCACCTTTAAAAGGCTCATTGTTTACCGGTTTTGATTTCCATGCCTGCCAAAGTATTAAATCGACTATTATTACAGCTAAAATAATAAATAGAAGAAGATAAAAAAGAAAGATCATAGAGCTGAAAATTTAAATCCAAGTTCGGTAAAATGTTTAAGATAGACAGGGAGAGTGAGCAGTATATTATCCTGGGCTTTAAGATTGTCATGAAAAACTATAATACTACCTGCTTTAGAATGCTTAATAGTTTTTTTGATGATAATGTCCGTGTCGATCTTTCTGTTATAATCCTTTGATAAAACATCCCACATTATAATTCGGTACCCTAATTTGCTGATAGTTTTTGCCAATCGGGGTGTAATTTGCCCATATGGAGGCCTAAACAATTTAGTTTTGGGTCGATGATGTTGCTGGATATAGTAGTCACAAGCATCTATATCATTTAAATAGTCTTTTTTATCGGACTTCCATGCTTTAAGATGATGCTGGGTATGGTTGCCAACTGAATGTTCTGCAGCTAAAATTGCTTTAAAGATTTCAGGATGCTTTCGAACATTATCCCCCACACAAAAAAATGTGGCTTTTGCATCAAATTGAGCAAGTATATGAAGTATTTTGTTTGTCAGCTCAGGAATGGGCCCGTCATCGAAAGTAAGATAAATATTTTTTTCAGTTGTGTTGACCTTCCATTCAACACCCGGAAGAATTTTTTGTAGTATGGTTGGGGTTTTATAGAATGCTTTATCAAACATTAAAGTCGCATACTAATAAGGTAATATCATCAGAAAATGGCTTATCACCTACAAAATCATCTAAATTTAATAGTAAATCAGATATTAAAACTGTTGGGGATGACTGCTTATTCTTTTTCAGAAAAGCTTCCACTCGATCGGATCCATATTCTTCTTCCTGTTCATTAAATGCTTCAGTAAGTCCATCGGTATAGAGAAAAAGAGTGTGAGCGTCTTTAATATTTAAATGCCCTATTTCAAGAAATGGCAATTTCTCGAAAGCGCCCAAAACCAATGTACCCTTATCGAGTTCCTGAACACCATGTATATTCATTAAATAGGGCGGATTATGGCCTGCATTAACATAGGAGATATGACTTTCACGTGAATCTATTAAAGCCATAAAAAAGGTGATAAAATGTTCTCCACTGGCACTTTGAAACACCTGGTAATTCAAATCATGTATAATTTCTTCAAGATCCGATGTTTTACGTAACAAAGTACGTAATGATGCTTGAAAATTAGACATTAATAATGCGGCAGGAACACCTTTTCCTGAAACATCGGCAATACATATAATCTTTCTATGTGCGTCCAGCTCCAGCCAATCGTAATAATCACCTCCTACAGTATTATGGGGAGAATAATGAGCAGCTATTTTAAAGTTTTCCTGATCAGGCAAAGTTTTGGGAAATAAAAGCTGTTGTACCTTTTTAGCAATTTCCATTTCTTTGGCATAAACCTCCTGCTCAATTTTAGCACGTGCCATCTTTTTATTTTCAATGGCCACCATAATAATATTTGTAAGGGCCTGGATGAAATTAAGGTGGTTTTCGATCAATTTTTTTTCATTCACTCCATTTATACCGCCTAAAAATACAACAGCCAATAAATTTTTTTTATGAAATACGGGAATACCAACTTCAAATTCGTCAAATGGAGTAGTAGCTAAATCTTCCTGAAAAAGTATTTTCTTGTTTTCTATCAATTCTGAAGTAGGTACTTCACAATTAAAGGAGCTTTTTGTGCCAAACTCCACCTTACATTTCCAACCATCTTCTTGCACCATAAGCACAAGTTTGGCCAAACGTAAATTAGCTCTTAAAGTGAAGTTGTAAATCTTATATAAAGATTCTTCAGGCAGGTTTTCGTTTATGGCCTGAGTAATTTCCAGTAAGGAATTAAGCTCTAATTCCTTCAGTTCGTACTGGTTAGATATTTGGTAGGTTGTGTTCATCTTAGGATGTGAATATAATAGATACAAATGGATAAATACAGAAATTTCAGGAAAATTCTTCTGTTTTATAAGTTTTCAGCATCAAATTTCAAAATCCATTGTGCTCTAAAAGACCTTTTTTAGTGGCCAGGAAATATAGTTCTTTCCATGGCACATTTTGTATTTTAGTAGTATCTGCTGTATACTCAGAGTCCTGCGCTTTTAAAGCTTTTATAAATCCTTTTTGATTTAGAATAAACAAATTTTCAATCAATAATTCATCCGCCCAGCCAAGAGCCTCCTTTATTTCAGAAAAGGATTGCACAAAATATAATTCATCCAGTAAATCAAACTCTTTATCGCTCATGCTTTCCATAACTTCTACCTTTCCATTGATATGCCGCAAAGTTAGCAAGCAAGCCAAACAATACGACATAAAAACTGTAAAATACTTGCAAAATCAGGAAAGCAAGGATGCTGAATCTTTGCTTTTGAGAATTGAGTATGGAATAAATAAAAATAAACTCCGCTAATGCTTTAATCAAAATCAAACCAATCGTAAAAAAGTATTGGTTTTGTGTTATAAAAGTGAGCAACCCAATCAAATAAAGAAAATGGAAAATCCACACGATTAAGGCAGGTAGTTTGCTTTTATTATCAGCAGCAGCTTTCCATTTTGAGGCCCAGCGGATTCGTTGATTAACAAATTGAAGTATATTTTTTGGAGGATTTGTAACTACAATAGCTGATTTCTCAAAATGAATACTATCAGGATAGGATTTAGCAATTTTTTGAAGTAGAAAGACATCATCACCTGTGGGTATATGCACATTATCGTTATATGGATCCAAAGCAAGAAAGGTGACTCTACGGAAGGCTAAATTAGCTCCGTTAGCCATACCAGCTTTACCCACTTTAATACCAACTGCCCCCACTCCTATTAATGGAGCAAATTCCATTTGAAATATCCGATCCCAAAAGCTTTTTGCTTTAAAAACTACATTCCCGCTCACCATATGGATAGAAGTAGAATAAAAAGCTGACTGCATTAATTGTATCCAGTCGGTTGAAACAGTACAATCGGCATCCGTGCTTATAATAATTTCAGCATCTGAAGCTTCCACTCCCAAAATTATGGCTTCTTTTTTGCCGGTTTTTTCTTCAGGCAAGCTGAGTGTTTGATTTTCAAAAGGGAAATCTATTAGTAATTCCTCCAACTTTGCTAATGAACCATCGCTAGAGTGATCATTAATAAAGATAAAATCAAGCAAGTCGGCAGAGTATTTAAGTTGCTTAAAAGAATGAATTAGATCTGAAAAATTTTGTTCTTCATTCCTGAAAACCACCAATACAGAAACGTTAAGATCCGGACCTATTTTTTGTATGTTTTTTTTGTTCCAATAAAAAGTCAGAAAAAAAAGAAAACAGCTATAGGCGGGTATTAAAAAGAGATAAAAAATCATGAGGGGTCAATCCTGAATTGATGAATAAAAAACAAGCCTATAAGCGCCGGAACTGCAATATTAATGAGCCAAAGTATGAGGCCGGCTAATATTATTGGAGCCGCTGCAATACCAAATGCTTCAAAATATAAAACGGCACTAAATTCCCTCACTCCCAAATCATTAAATACATTAAAAGTAGGTAAAACAGATTTTGCTAAAAACATAAAAGCTATTCCCATAAACTGGTCAGTTAATGGTAATGGGAATGAAAATATAGATAATAGCAACAAAAATTGACAGGAAAAAATAATATAGCGTACAAATGATAGCCCAAAAAGCTGAAAAACGATCTTTCTTCCCAATTCTTTTATCAGGTCAAAATAATAAAGAAGTTGTTTGCTCTTCTTTCCAAAATTAAAAAATAGTATTGTTAAAATAGTAAGCAGTAAAAAACCTGCTATTAAAACCGCAATAGATGTATACCCGAAATCAAAAGACAAGGAGGAATCTGAGTTGTTTATAAATAATTGTATGGAAAATAATCCAAAAATAAGTGTTGGTGCCATTTGTGACAATCTGGCTATTAAAATAGGCCCTAAGGCTTTTTTCCTATCTTCATGTTCAATAGACCATATTTTTGCAAAATAGTCTCCCACAGCCCTTGGGGTAACAAATCCTAAAGCCACACCAGAAAACACTCCTTTAAATGCCTGTTTATATGTAATTCTTGTAAGTGGGCTGATACATATTTTCCATTTGAGCACTTCCATTAGCCAGTTAAATGGCATCAACATAAAAACAACTATAATGATTAACGGGTTATTATTATACTGTTGCAAAGCTTCTGCAAATGATGCTTGATCAATACTAATTTTATAAAACAGATAGACAAAAATTGCTACTGAAATAATTATTTTAAGAAAGAATAGAAAAGGCTTTTTCAAATATCTGCTCTTTATTGATTTTGAATATTAACTTTGCAATAATGGTGGTTACAAAGCAAACTTCAAAGGCAGAAAAAATTATTTTAGGAATTGACCCCGGAACGTCGGTAATGGGTTATGGTGTAATTAAAATTTCAGGCAATAAAATGACGATGCTTCAATATGGAGTTATACATTTATCGAAGTATGCCAACCATGAGATTAAATTAAGAAAAATATTTGACCGTGTAACCTCACTCATTGAAGATTACCTGCCGGATGAAGTGGCCTTAGAGGCTCCATTTTTTGGTAAGAACATTCAATCAATGCTTAAATTAGGCAGAGCTCAGGGTGTGGCCATGGCAGCCGCCTTACAGAAAGACTTGCCTATTACAGAATACGCCCCAAAAAAGGTAAAAATGTCCGTTACAGGCAATGGTAATGCCTCTAAAGAACAAGTGGCTGAAATGCTTAAGACTTTGTTGGGGATTAAAGAAATTCCTCAACTTTTAGATGCCACTGATGCATTAGGCGTTGCGGTTTGTCATCATTTTCAAGGTAAAACCGGTGCCAGCAGCACAAAAAGCTGGAAATCCTTTATTAACGATAATCCTGGAAGAGTAAAATAAAGCTTTGGCGCTTGATTAATTTGGTTATAATTGATTAAATATCATAAGGTCAAAAATTTAGAATGGGATTTCCTGATTAAAGATATTCATCATTCTTTAAACCATCCTTTAATTTTGTTTATAAAGCCTGCCCCGATCTTATTTGATCTGTTGCCGTCTTCTGAGATATCGCTGCTAATTAACAAGCCAACTGGTTTTAGTTCCACAATATGATCACAAACCACTTTCAGCATTGCCACAAAAGGCATAAATAAAATCATTCCGGCTACACCCCAAACCGCACCACCTACTATCAAACTTATAATAGCTACCAATGCATTTACTCGCATGCTACTTCCAACAATTTTGGGACTTAAAAAATTACTTTCCACCATTTGGATAAATTGAAAATATATAACCACTATAAGTGGTGTTAAAAGCGAGTTTGATGTCATAATGGCAAAAAGAATTGGGATTAAAGCACCAGCAATAGTACCTACATAAGGCACAATCACTAAAAATCCGACAAAAAAGCCAAAAAGAAAGGGACTTTCTATTCCAATGATCCATAAAGCAATACTATGAGATGTACCCATAATTATTATAAGGAAAAACATCCCTGACAAATAGCCTTGGCCTACCTCCTGTACTTTTTTAAGCATATGAAAGGTTTTTTCGCTTTTTTCTTCGGATGAAAATCTTGTAAAAGCTCTGGTTAAACCAACCCTGTATATTAAAAAAAGAAAAGTAAATATTATTGTAGATAATAAACCTCCTAAAAGAGTTGCAATACTATTAACAATAGTCTTCGTAATGGAAGCACTGGAATCGTCGATCCATTTCTTCCCCCGCTCAATTAAGTCCTCTCTGTTTAAGTCATCAATAAAATTTACATTTTTATTGATGAACACCAGGACATCTGTAAAGCTACGCATGAATTTTTCACCCAAATCAGACACGTCTTTCGAAAGACTAATAATTTGGGTAGAAAAAAGAGTCACAAACCCAGCAATAATGATTAAAAGCAAGAGAATAGAGATAAATCCAGAAAAAGTTCTGTTTAATCCCCATTTTTCCAGTTTTTTAATAATCGGGAATAAAATAAAAGAAAGAAGTAAAGCCATACCAATTGGTATGAGAATAATTTTAGCAAAGCTTAAAACAGCAAATAGGGCAAAGGAGGTAGCAAGGGCAAAAAATATTCTTTTAAAAGAAATATGCATATTTTGGTTTAGAATTAAATCCTAAAGAATTATACTCTAAAATTACTACCTATGTTGCTATTTTAACCGGTTTATTCTTGAATATACCTTATATAGTCTTACAATACTTATAATTTTTGAATTTGTGATTAAATTGCATTCATGAAAACCACCCCTTTATTTTTTTTGTTAATTTAGAAGGCTTATCATCCTTTTCATCATCGTTGCCAACGAATTCAGACCCTATAAGCATAGAAAGCGGCTGAAGCTGATCAAATTCCTTGCAGAACACTTTTAACATTGCTGCAAATGGAAGAAATAGTACCATGCCGGCTATACCCCAAATAGACCCTCCAATTAATAAACTTAAAATCGCCGCTAATGCATTCACATTTAGGCTACTGCCAACAATTTTAGGGCTCAGGAAGTTACTTTCAATAGTTTGTATCCCCCAAAACAAGCCAATTACTGCCAAAGGAACCCATAATTGATCTGATGACATAAAAGCATACAAAACCGGAATGGTAGCACCAATGGTAGTACCTACATAAGGAATAATAGATAAAAGTGCTGCAAGAAAACCAAATAGAAAAGGACTGTCAATTCCTATAATCCAAAGACCGATGCTGTTGGCAAACCCAAGGATCAATATTAATATAAACATTCCTGAAAGATATTTTTTTCCTACATCCTGTACATTTTTTAGCATATGGAATATTCGGGCTCTATGTTCTTCAGAACCAAATTGCATAAAGGCTTGTGTTAAACCCTGTCTGTAAATAAGAAACAGAAACGTAAAAATAATTGTAGTTAGTAATCCGGCAAGGAAGCTCGCAGAACTGCTAAAAGTGTTTCTCAATAGTGCTCCTGAAGAATTGCTAAGCCATTCCTCTCCTCGTTTTATAAGCTCTTCCCGATTAAAATCATCTAAAAAACGTACATTTTTATTGACAAAAAGAATTACGTCAGTCAATGTAGAAGTTATTTTATCGGTAAAATTGCTCAATTCATCTGAAAGTCGGATGATTTGGGTTGAAAACAAGGTTATACCACCACCAACAATCAAAAACAGTAATAGGAGTGATAAAAATGCACCGATAATTTTACTTGTTCCCCAGGATTCCAGCTTTTTGCTGACAGGAAATAGAATAAAAGAGATCAATAAAGCCATTCCAATTGGAATAAGTATGGCTTTGGCAAAGTATAAAACAGCGAAAATTCCAAAAGAAATAGCCAGGGCGAAAAATATTTTCTGAAATGATAAATGCATAATTGATTTGATTTAAGGTTGACTGATAATTTGATTAGAATTAAAATATTTGCTTATAGATTCCATTGCAGGTTTATCCTGTGGAGTATATGCTTTTATTGTGCGATTACTTTGGCCATTTTTTGTAAGGTGCCATTTCCAGATAAACCCGCCTTGCCACCATTCTTTATGGTTTAAACTAGTATTGAGAGCTGAAAAAACAGTGTTTTGTGCTTCAAAATTAATTCCTAAAGTATATTTATAAATATTCAAATGTCCGGCTGTGGAATAGTCAATGCTCTTAAGTCCTATTGCCTGGGCCATAAGGACAGCTTTTATGCCTTCGGGTCTTTCTCCCCACCATTGCCTTTCGTGGTTAAAACTAACTTCAGCAGTGGCAGGATTACAAAAACTATAAGGCACTAAAGCCCCCCATTCCGCACCAGTTGCTTTCACCTTTAATAAAGAGTCCGGCGAAAAAGAAGATCTTGGTGCGACCAGATTGAACCCATGAATTTTAATACTCTCAGCAGAATAAGTTTTATGCTGTGGCCTTAGGTAAAAAGCTAAGGCTGAACAAATAAAAAGAACTGAAAATACTACAAAAATTCTTGAGGTGGTCATTCTTCACTTAGGTTATTGATTATTCGGAGGCTGCCAAACATAAATATCAAGAAAGATATATCATTTTTTTGATAATTTTATACTAATAAACCTATCCAGTTTAATAATATAACTCAATGAGGTAAATTGTAAGATAAAATCAGTTTAATTTATTCATTTTTATAATAAACTTACTTTTCCCAATCTTAATTTCTACATTAGTATCTGATAAAAGTTACTCGCCAGATGAAAAGAAAAGATAAAGCCATTAACTTGAACTTAACCTATATATTTCTTCTAACTAATTTACTATTAAGTTCTTTAAATTTACAGGCACAAGATAATAGTCAAGAAAGTGACAAAAAAGAGTTAACAGACTCATTGCGAGTTGAGAATGAAATTGCTACTGCCAGAAATATTCACAGAAATGAACATAATGACTCTTTGGAAAGCATACATGCAGAAAGAGCCATTGAAATCGCTTTACAATTTGGTGATACTTTACTTTATGCCAAAGCTTTGGATAATATGGGGCTCCTGAACAGGTACCACCAGCGATATGAAGAAGCAATTACCTTACACGCAAAAGCATTTAACCTTATAGCAAGTAATAAAAATGCAGTTGCTCTTTCAAAAATGATTTATGCAAATAATGCAGGTGTAGCCGGACGCTACGGGGATCAACTGGACAAAGCAGTATTATATTATAAAGAAGCTTTAAAAATTGCAGAGGAGGAGAATGACCTAAAAAATATAGCCATTTCATCCAATGGCTTAGGTAATACATTCATATTTATACCCGGTAGAGAAGATGATGCACTAACATATTTTAATCGAGCACTGGAGGCTTCTAAAAAAATGGGCAACAGTTTAGGGGTGGCTATGAATTACCTTTCCATCAGCGACTTTTACAATCAACAAGAAGAATATTTAAAAGCAAGAGATTACTTGAATGAGTTATTAGCCTTAAACACGGAAAGAAAAGATACGTTTGGATTGGCAATTACCTATGAATTTTTTGGAATAAATTATTTTGAGGAAGATGAAAATCTAGTAAAATCTGAGGATTATTTTCTGCAGTCGCTTCAATTATTTCAAAAGCTAAACAATACCC
>JBEPWY010000044.1:0-15368 GCA_041642185.1 Marivirga sp. | reverse complement strand
AATTGCTTGTTTTGCCATCCTTCTACATCATTGTAAACAGCCATTCTTGGATAAAACTGTGCAATGGTATATAAGGCATTTCCATCTTTTTCAAAATATTCATAACCTGAACGGCCACCGCCTTTCATACGGTCATTTATGTTGTAAGACCATGCAGTTGAAAAGGAAATATTTTCTCCTGGCTTTAATGGCTCCGGCAAACGGATTTTCATCATCGTTTTTTGTATCAGATAATTCATCGGCTCGCCTGATGCATCTTTAACATATTCTATTTTGAAGCCGCCATCAAAATCATAAGAATTGCCACCATTGGCCACATACTGCTCTATGTATTTAGCAGGAATAGTATCATTAAAGAATGTTGCAGTGCTGACTAGTTCAGAGTCAGATCCTTCAGCTCTCATATTTTGATCTAATTGCAACCATAAGTAATTCAGAGGATGCGGTGATTGATTATGATAGGTAATAGTTTCTGAACCAGTTATTTTATTATTGGCTTCGTCTAATTTTACTTTAATAGTATAATCAGCTTTTTGTTGCCAATAATTTTCTCCTGGAGCTCCCGCTGCTGTACGGTAACTATTAGGTGTTGGTAACGTGGTGCCAAGCTGCTCAAAACGTCTTTTATAGTCGTCTTGTGCCATTGTAATCAAAGGAATACAAAGGGCAATCCATATAATATGTTTTTTCATTTTTATGTTATTATTAATGATTTTAAAAATGGGTATTTATAATATGATTGAAATTCAATTCAATAGTAAGAAAAAATTATGAATAAATGATAAAATGGCCGCTGATTTACACGACATACTAATCTTTATAAAAAAAACGCATGATTTATGAACAAATTAGCTATATTTGCAACTATGTTGCGTTTACGTATTAAAAATATATTTGTTTTTGCTTTTATTTCGCTGCTGTTTACGGTTCAGTTAGGCAGGGCACAAAATAATTGCAAAATAACCTTTTCCGGTCAGGTGCTGACCGAAGGCCGGCATTTGCCTGTTTCTTTTGCAACTATTTACTTTCCCGAATTGCAAATTGGCACACAAAGCGATGTGGAGGGTTTTTTTAGCATAAAGCTTCCTTGTAGTAGAACTTTTGAACTAGAAGTAAGACAAGTAGATTACCAAGTTGCAACTATTGAAATTAAAACAACAAAAGTTGATTTAAAGCAGGAGATTTATCTTAAACAAAGAGATGAGCATCTTTCAACTGTTACAGTTCACGCACATAAAAGAGATGAAGTTTTAAAGACTAATGTTGAAAGTGTTCTTACTTCAAAAGAATTGAAGAAACTGAAAGGCAAATCATTATCAGAAGCAGTTAGTACACTGCCCGGAGTTTATAATATAAAAACCGGACCGGGTATTAATAAACCTATGATTCATGGTTTGTACGGTAGCAGAATTCAGGTAATTAATAATGAAGTGGCCCAGATGGGGCAACAATGGGGTGTAGATCATGCGCCTGAAATAGATCCTTTTATTGCATCCCGAATTACTATTGTGAAAGGAGCCTCATCCATAAAGTACGGTCCGCGTGCAATAGGAGGAGCTTTACTTCTGGAACCGGAACCTTTATTGCCGGACTCATCTATACATGGCAGCGTGGATTTAATAGGTTTTACGAACGGGAGAGGAGGAATAGGATCAGGCATGGTGTCCGGTAGTATTTTAACTACTAATGATGATGAATCTTTTAACTGGAGAATACAGGCTTCAGGAAAAAAATCAGGTGACCTGCACACAGCGGATTATAATTTAACTAATACAGGAAGTGAGGAAATAAATTTTTCCGGTGCGGCTAACTACATTAATCAAAACTTTCAGGCGGATATTTTTTATAGTCGTTTTCAAACAGAAATAGGTATCTTAAGAGGAGCTCATATAGGAAATGTTAATGATTTTTTTGAAGCGTTGGATAGAAGACCCCCGTTTTACACAGAGCCTTTTTCCTATGAAATTAACAACCCTCGTCAGGAAGTTGTTCATCATCTTTTTAAAGCTAAAGCCCATAAGGATTGGGAAGGTAAGGGTGCAATAGATTTTATATATGGATTTCAGCAAAATAACAGAAGAGAATACGATATAAGAAGATCTACCGATGACAATCGTCCTTCAATAGATCTTATACTGACTAGTCATGTGGCTAAACTTCATTTCTTACATGAGCCTTTATTTGAAAATTTAACCGGAAGTGTGGGGATAGATTATGAATATCAGAATAACAGAAATGTTCCCGGAACAGGATCACGGCCTTTGATACCAAATTATCAAAGTTTTCAAACAGGTTTATTTATAACAGAAAGCTGGGTTAAAGATAAATGGAATGCAGAGGCAGGAGTCCGGTACGACAGAATTTATCTGGATGTTTTAAAATTCGATCAGGATAAAAATCTTATTAACCCTACTCATACTTATGGTATGTTTGCTGCCATAGTTGGCGGAGGATATCAAATCAATAATAATTTAACAGTAAAAGGAAATTTAAGCCTGAGTGAAAGAGCACCAAATATTAATGAATTGTATAGCCAGGGTTTGCATCATAGCGTTGCAGCTATTGAGCAGGGAGATCAGAATCTTAAATCGGAACGCACTGCTAAAATATTAAAGAGTATACAGTATAAATTTACGGACAGATTGAAACTGAATGTGGACGGACATTTCAGCCAAATTGATAATTATATCTTCTTACAGCCGGGAGAACCCATACTTACAATAAGAGGAGCATTCCCTTTGTATACCTACCAGCAAACTAAAGCTAATATTTATGGGTTTGATGCTATTGGAAGTTATGAAATAATCCATCATTTATCCGTTCATAGTAAGGCATCAGTAATTCGCGGAGATGATATCAGTAATAATTTGCCGCTTATTTTTATGCCGGCAGACAGATGGGAAAACACTTTGAGGTGGAGGTTGACCAACAGGTTAAATTTTAAAGAAATAGAATTTAATCTCAGCGGATTACAGGTTTTCGAACAGAAAAGAGCTCCTGTTACAGAGACGGAGGCTTATGAAAGAGCCACAGTTCCTGTACCCGATGAATATTTTGTTACCAATTTTTCCATAGATACAGAAAAACAGTTAAAAAATGCGCAACTAAATATAGGATTGAGCATCTACAATTTATTTAATGTTAATTATACCGATTACCTGAACAGGTTACGTTACTATGCAGGTGAGACAGGGAGGAACATTGAATTGAGAATCAATTATATATTCTAAAATAAATCCAAATCAATAAATTATATAAAAATGAAAGATCAAAAATCAAAAACAAGTATGAAAAATCTAATGAGAAGTTTTTTTCTGTTAACATTAATTGTGTTTTTCTCGCAATGTAAAACTGATGATCCTGAGGTAGAAAATGAAGAGGAATTAATTACAACAATTAATTTAACTTTCAGCCCTGTTGGTGGAGGCAGTAATGTAGTATTTACTATTTATGATGCAGATGGTGACGGGCCAATTGAACCTGTATACACTAACGGTACTCTGGCGGCAAATACAACCTATAATACGACTATAGAAGTATTAAATGAAGTTGAAGGAGAGGATATTACTACTGAAATTCTTGAGGAAGATGAAGAGCACCAATTCTTTTTTGGTATGGCAAATGGATTGGATCTTAATTTTGCTTATGCCGATGCCGATGACAATGGTAACCCTGTTGGTGTAGAAACAATTTTTATAACAGGTGAACCAAGTACAGGTAAACTTACAGTTACTTTAAGACATGAGCCTAACAAATCTGCAGAAGGAGTAAAAGATGGAATTATAACAAATGCAGGTGGAGAAACAGATGTTGAAGCTGAATTTGATGTTGTAATTGAATAAATCTTAATTTTTTATTGTTGTTTTAAAAGCCTTTTCGATTTTGGAAAGGCTTTTTTGTATTAATCAGTTACAATTTCAGAACTTGAGGGGGAATCAAAGATTTCAGAAAAGCTGAATCTATAAATTACCTGGAAAAGGATATTATAGGACATGGAAGACATAGAACTCGGATTATGTACTTTTTGTACCGAGGGTTCTTTTTTTATTGGCTTTTCCTGCTGCAAAATGCTCAGGGAATCTGTTTTACTTAACTTTTTCTCTGGGTCTGCTACCATAGTAGATTTATCAGGACCCGTTAATTTTTCTTTGTTAAGAGAAGAAGCAAAACTTGCAGAAAGAGTGCTAAACCCTAAAATAAGAACTAAACCGGTAAATTTGATGGTATTTAAAAATGTGCAGTTTATCATCTAAATGTCTTATGGTCAGTACCAAATATACAAAAATTTTATCAAAAAAGTTTAATGATTATATCTTCTATAGAAAATGAATTTATGATTAAGTTTAAATTATCATTTAAAAAGATTTAAAGTGGAATTAATTAACTGGAATGATTTTCAAAAAATTGATATCCGTATTGGTACAATTACAAAAGCAGAAGTTTTTATTGGAGCAAGAAATCCTGCTTATAAATTGTGGATAGATTTAGGAGATGAACTAGGAATAAAAAAAAGCAGTGCTCAAATCACTGAAAATTATTCTGTTGACGGTTTAGTTGGCAAACAAGTTCAATGTATTGTTAATTTTCCTAAAAAACAGATTGGCCATTTTATGTCAGAAGTGCTTGTAACGGGTTATACAGATGGGAAAGGCCATATTGTTTTAGCCTCAGTAGTTACTGCCCTGCCAAATGGTGCCAAATTGCACTGATAAGTTGCTTATAACTCTGTTAACTATTGCTTACGCCCACTTTTTTCTTTTGGGGCATTTTAATTTTAACCACCCCCATATAAATAAAAACTGAAGCAATGGCCATCCAGATATGGCTAAGAGATAAATGGTTGAACCATTCATGAATGGTAAATTCTGTCGCAAAAGTCAGGGCAGATAAGGCGGCAAAACCAATTCCGGCCATTATATATTTACTTGCTTCATTTCTGGTTTTCACAAACAATAAAAACTCAATCGTAAAAACGACAAACATTAATCCATACCCGGAGTGTAATTGTACATAGAAGAAATCTAGTGTGTATAATGTTAGTACCAGAAATATGGCAAATTCTACTAAATTAACCACTCTCAGGACTTTAATATATTTTTCCTTTAATACTATTTGAGTGTGTTCAATTGCAGCCCGCTCAATCAGCATAATAGCCACCATACTAATGACCCATGCTATTAATTTCCAGCTCTTACTTAATTCATAATAAAAGGCATGGCCTATTATTCCACCAAAAACGGTCGCAATTCCCATTATTAGAAAATAGTATCTGAAATATTTGATTGTTAGGCTTTGCTGAGCATTTTTACGGAGTTTGTAAAAGAATATAAAACAGAGTGCGCTGACGATTAAATCTGTGAGTGTTACTATAGGTTCATCTATTCTTATACCCCATATTTCAACTGAAATGATGTCACTCATGCTGTTTGTATCGTTTTTTCTAAGAAAATGTTACTGCCGATATATCCAAGTTAATAAATATAGTATTCCATTCATATACTATTAATACTTTTCATTTACCTTCAGAAGAAATAATTCTTCTGAAGGTAAGGTCATTGAATTACTTATTCTTTTTTCTTTCGTGCGGATGATTTTTGCTCCTTATCAAAACTTATTTTATAAGAATCCATATAATATATATAGGCTTGTGAATAAGCTGATTAAAACTTATACAAATCAAGTTTTAATGCCTAAAATCGGAAGATGTAATGAGGAGAATGGCTTTTAATTACATTCCTATAATTTTTCATGTTTCATAAATGAACCCAATTGACATGCAGGAAATTTCAAACAAAATTCACGAATTATTAGGTAAGGATGCTGAATCCTTATTAAAACACAGATGCGAGACATTTGAAAAAAACTCTTTACATCATCCTTCACCGGATTTTGTGGATAAGATTTTCAGGGACAGTAATAGAAATGCTCAAACACTCAGAAACCTTAACGCTATCTATAATACAGGCCGGTTGGCCGGCACAGGCTATCTTTCCATCCTGCCTGTTGATCAGGGAATAGAACATTCTGGCGGAAGTGCCTTTGCGCCTAATCCTATATACTTTGATCCGGATAATATTTTAAAACTTGCTTTAGAGGCAGGTTGTAATGGAGTTGCCACAACAATTGGTTCCCTGGCTATTTTGTCAAGGAAGTATGCCCATAAAATCCCTTTTGTGGCAAAATTAAACCATAATGAATTGCTCAGTTACCCCAATAAGCATGATCAAATCATGTTCGGTTCGGTAGAAGACGCTTGGAATTTAGGGGCTGCTGCCGTTGGGGCCACTATATACTTTGGTTCCGAAGAGTCTAATCGGCAAATCATTGAGGTTGCTCAGGCCTTTGAGCATGCCCATGAATTAGGAATGGCCACCATATTATGGTGCTATACACGGAATAATAATTTTAAGCAGAATGGTAAAAATCATGAAACCGCAGCCGATTTAACAGGGCAGGCCAATCATTTGGGTGTCACCATTCAGGCAGATATCATTAAACAAAAATTACCGACTCATAATGGAGGGTACAAAGCCATCAATTTTGGAAAGTCACATCCTGACATGTACGATAAATTAAGCAGTGATCATCCCATTGATTTATGCCGCTACCAGGTAGCTAATTGCTATATGGGCCGTATTGGTCTAATCAATTCGGGTGGTGAATCCAAAGGGGAAAGTGATTTAGCGGAAGCTGTAAGAACTGCGGTAATTAATAAGCGTGCCGGTGGAATGGGATTAATAGTAGGGCGTAAAGCTTTCCAAAGACCGGTAAAAGAGGGCGTGGAACTGCTTAACCATATCCAGGATGTTTACCTGGACCAGGACATTGATCTGGCTTGATGAATGAGAATCAATTTTATCACCATAGGTAATATAATCAGATTTAATCCTAAATATATTTTTTAATGAAAGATGTTAAATTAGCAATCATATACTATAGCGCTACTGGCACCAATCATCAGTTAGCAAAGTGGGCTGAAGAGGCCGGCAAAAATGTCGGAACCAAAGAAGTAAGACTTAGAAAAGTAAAGGAACAAGCTCCCGAAGAAGCTATTAAGCAAAATGAAGATTGGGCTAAACACGTTGAGGCAACCAAAGATATGCCTACCGCCTCATTAGAGGATTTGGAATGGGCTGATGCCATAGTTTTTAGCGCCCCGACCCGTTATGGCAATCTCCCTTCTCAGTTAACGGCTTTTTTGGATACTACGGGAGGCTTATGGTTTAAAGGGAAATTGGCAAATAAAGTGGTTAGCGGCATGACCAGTGCTCAAAATATGCATGGCGGACAAGAAACAACGCTACTTTCCCTGTATAAGACTATGCACCATTGGGGCGCTATAGTTATAACTCCCGCCTATACTTCCGATGCGCAATTTGCCGCAGGAGGAAATCCTTATGGTGTGAGTGTAAGCGCTAAAGAAGGTTTAAGCGAAAATATTAAAAAAGCAGTTGCTCACCAGGTTGAAAGGACTATTACATTGGCGGGATATATTAAAGCAGGATTGTCTAATTCGTAAACTGTTACCGGTGAAGCTGATTAGAAAATTTATTATTAAGATTAGATTTTAACAATCAAACAGTAAACCATGGAAAAACCCATCTCTGAAAACTATAAAGCAGCCATTATAGATATGGACGGTGTGATTACACAAACAGCAAGGCTACATGCCAAAGCCTGGAAAGAGATGTTTGATGAATTTTTAAGTAAAAGGGAAGGAGATAGTTTTCGACCTCTGAAAATAGAAAAAGATTATAAGCAATATATTGATGGTATTCCAAGGTTTGACGGGGTTAGGAGCTTTTTGGAATCACGTAACATAAAAGTGCCTGAAGGCAATCCTGGTGATGGTCCTGATAAAGACACCGTTTATGGATTAGGCATGAGAAAGAACAAAATTTTTCTGGAATTGCTGGATGTTGAAGGAGTGGAGGTATATGATGATACGATGGAGGTAATAAAAAAATGGAAGCAAGCAAATATGAAGCTTGCAGTAATTTCTTCCAGCCGTAATTGTAAACATATTATAGAAAAAGCCGGGCTGTCAGATTTTTTTGATGTAAGGGTAGACGGAGAGGTATCAGAGGAAGAAAATCTCAAGGGAAAACCTGAACCTGACATTTTTTTAAAAGCAAGTGATCTTTTAGGAGTAGATATCGATCATGCAATGATATTGGAGGATGCTATTTCAGGTGTGAGAGCTGGAAAAAAAGGAAATTTTGCATTGGTGGTGGGTGTAGCAAGAAATGGAGAAGAAAATGAATTAAAAGAAGCAGGAGCGGATGTAGTGGTAAAAAACCTTAGAGAATTAGAATGATGACAGAAACTAAAGCAGAAAATTCAATAGAAAATCTAGCGGATGCATTAGAGCATAAGGAAGAAATATTTCAGCAATTGAAGGAGAAAAAACCGGTTCTTTTTCTCGATTATGACGGTACGCTTACGCCTATTGTTTCTGATCCTGATGAAGCTATACTTTCAGAAAAAGCCAAAAATGTACTGTCTAAATTGGCAAAACAAATAACCGTAGCAGTCATTAGCGGTCGTGACCGAAAAGACATTCAATCCAAAATAGGTTTAGATAATATTATTTATGCCGGCAGCCATGGTTTTGACATAAGCGGGCCTAACGGCATGGAAATGCAATATGAAGAGGGCCAAAAAATATTGCCTGTTTTGGATGAAGCAGAAAAGAGACTGAACGAAAAACTTCAGGATATTGAAGGAGCATGGGTGGAACGTAAAAAATATGCCATTGCAGTTCATTACCGAAATGTAGCCGATAAAAAAGAGGAGATTGTAAAAAATGCTGTTTTGGAGGAGCTGGAGTATTATAATGACTTGAGGAAAGGAACCGGTAAAAAAATTATGGAGCTGAAGCCTAATATTGACTGGGACAAAGGAAAGGCTTTAAACTGGTTAATGGAAGAACTGAATTTAAGTACCAATGAATTTATTCCTCTTTTTATAGGAGATGATATTACTGATGAAGATGCATTAAAAGCAGTAAAAAATAAGGGGATAGGAATTATTGTAAGCTCACATGATCAAAAAACGGCAGCTGTTTACCGCTTAAAAAATACAGAAAAGGCTATTGAATTTCTCGATCAACTACAGCAGAGGTTGTCGAAATAATTTATTCAAGGTAATTAATCAATTGTTATGGAAGATTTCAAAATAGAATATTCTGGATGGAAACCAAAAGAACAAAAGCTAAGAGAGGCTTTGTGCACTTTAGGCAATGGTTATTTTGCTACCAGAGGTGCTGCCGAAGAGAATAAGAATAACGAATTTAACTATCCGGGCACCTATTTGGCGGGAGGTTATAACCGTGCTAAAACGGAAATATCAGGTAAAATGGTGGAAAATGAAGATTTTGTCAATTTTCCCAACTGGCTGTGCATGAATTTCAGACCTGAAGGTGGAGAATGGCTGAACCTGGAGAAAGTAAAAGTGTTGGATTATCGCCAAATTCTTGAAATGAAAAAGGGAGTTTTAGTCCGTGAATTCCGAGTAGAAGATGATCAGGGAAGAAGAACTAAAATCCGTAGCCGCAGAATAGTAAGTATGCGCGATAAACATTTAGCAGGAATTGAATGGTCTTTCACAGCTGAAAACTGGAGCGGTAGAATAGAATTTAGATCTGCATTGGACGGAACAGTTATCAATGACAATGTAGAGCGTTATCGAGATTTGGAAAGTCAGCATTTGAATGCTTTGGAGACCAGAAAAATTAACGATAATTCCATACTTCTGCTTGTGGAAACCAGGCAATCCAAAATTAGAATGGCCCAGGCGGCACGCACCCAATTTTATTATAATGAAGAGTCTATTGAAACAGTAACTGAAACAAATGAGAAAGAAGGTGCTATCGGCCAGATTTTCCGGCTTGAAATAAACGAAGGGGAAAATTATACTATTGAAAAAATAGTGGCCGTTTATACCTCTAAGGACAGGGCTATTACCGAGCCCACTTTGGAAGCCACAAAAGATATTGAACGCAACGGCCGTTTCTCTGAAATTTTAGTTCGACATGAAGAATCAATGAAGAGATATTGGCACAGGGCAGATATAGTGCTGAAAAATGGGGACAAAAAACAACAGCTTTTAAGACTTCATATTTTTCATGTATTGCAAACTGTTTCCTTTAATACCATTGGTTTGGATGTAGGGGTCCCTTCCAGAGGACTACATGGAGAAGCTTACCGAGGGCATATTTTTTGGGATGAGTTGTACATTTTTCCTTTTTTAAACCTTCGTTTTCCAGAAATCACTCGTAGTTTATTGATGTATCGCTATGAAAGATTGGATGAAGCACGATATGCGGCAAAACAAGAAGGGTATCGTGGGGCCATGTTTCCATGGCAAAGCGGGAGCAACGGCCGTGAAGAAAGTCAGGTAGTACATCTTAATCCAAAATCGGGCAACTGGATTCCCGACAATACACACTTACAAAGACATGTAAATTGTGCGATCGCTCTTAATATCTGGAATTATTTCCTTTCCAGCGATGATCAACAATTTCTTTCAGGAATGGGAGCAGAAATTTTCCTTAGCATTACCCAATTCTGGGCCAGTAAAGTAGCCTTCAATAAAGAAAGAGACCGATATGAAATTCATGGAGTAGTTGGGCCTGATGAATATCATACTTCCTATCCCAACTCGGACGAACAGGGGTTAAAAAATAATGCCTATACAAATATTATGGTAGCCTGGCAAATGGATAAAGCCTTGGAAATTCTTGATTTGATTGAAAAAACCAGAAAGGAGGAGCTTTTGAAGGCCTTGAAAATTGATCAGGATGAAATTAATCTCTGGAATGAAATCAGTCATAAAATGTATGTGCCTTTTATTAAAGAAGACATTATTAGCCAGTTTGAAGGTTATGATGATCTAAAAGAATTCCCCTGGGAAGAATACAGGGAAAAATATGATGATATACAGCGGTTGGATCGCGTATTGGAAAGCGAAGGAGATACTCCAAATAATTATAAAGCAAATAAACAGGCGGATGTTCTGATGCTTTTTTACCTCTTTAACAAAGATGAAGTAAAGGCTATTTTCGAAAGACTTGGATATGATTTTAGTGAAAATATAATTGAAAAAAATATAGATTATTATAGAAACCGTACCTCGCATGGCTCCACCTTAAGCCGCTTTGTTTTCTCGTGGATCTTGTCTAAATATGATAAAAATGAATCCTGGCAGAATTTTGAAACTTTGCTTATAAGCGATTTTGAAGATATACAGGGAGGCACTACCCCTGAAGGAATTCATTTGGGCGCTATGGCAGGTTCTCTTAACCTAATACAAAGGTGCTATTCCGGCCTGGAAATATGTGATGATGCGTTATGGCTACACCCTGATTTACCTGATCATATTGATGAAATCTCCATGCGGATCAAATATCGCAAACACTGGATATCCATGTTTATCACACATGAAAAAGTAAAAATCTCTTTTGAAGAAGGCTGGAGTAAAAAAGTTTATATAGGAGTAGTGGATCAGCTTTATGA
Organism: Marivirga sp.; assembly: GCA_041642185.1. Classification (GTDB taxonomy): domain Bacteria; phylum Bacteroidota; class Bacteroidia; order Cytophagales; family Cyclobacteriaceae; genus Marivirga. Next base: position 3,852 of record JBEPWY010000044.1, on the reverse strand, counting down.
ATTTGGAAAAGGCGAAGTAAGAGAATTTTCCCTGGGGGTAAAATCTCAAGAGGCAGAAAAAAAATAGATAATTTTTAAGCACGGAAAATGGCAGAAAATAAGCAATCTAAGAAGCTAGTAGAAGATGCATATCTAAAGTCGGGTCAAGAAATAATTGACGAAGTTTCTGCTAAGCCTGATGAGGGGCTTACTGATAAGGAGGTAAAAGAAAGAAAAGAAAAATATGGCCGCAATATTCTGGAAGAACAGGAAAAAAGGAGTGTTTGGCAAATTATACTAGATCAGATAACCAATCCTGTTATCTATTTGCTCTCAGCTGCTGCAATATTGGCTTTTGTTTATGGTGATATCCCGGAAGGAATTGCAATAGTAGTAGTGCTTCTGTTAAATACCATGATAGGTTTTTGGATGGAGTACAAGGCCCAGAAATCAATGGAGGCTCTTAAGCAAATGGATAAAATTCAGGCGAGGGTATTAAGAAATGGCGAAAAGAAAAAAATAAATGCGGAAGAAATTGTTCCCGGAGATATTCTTTTTGTGGAATCAGGTGACCTGGTGGCTGCCGATGCTCGGGTTATTGAGGCTACGGAATTAGGTGTGGATGAATCTCCTTTAACAGGGGAATCTGTTCCTGTTACTAAACAAACGGAGCCTTTGGAAGAGAAAATAGGCGTAGCGGACAGATCAAATATTATTTTTAAAGGAACAGCAGTAACAGGTGGTACTGCAAAAGCTGTAGTGTACGCAACCGGAATGCAAACTGAATTGGGCGATATATCGGCAATGGTAGGCGAGGAGGAAAAAGATGAGGTTCCTCTAAACCAAAAGCTAAACAAACTGACCAAGAACCTTATTTTTGTTACCATTGGGTTGGCAGTTGCTTTTTTTCTGTTTGGTTGGCTGGCAGGGGAAGAAATTTACCCTCTAATTCAAACAGCCATAGCATGGACGATAGCGGCTATTCCAGAAGGGCTTCCTATAGTGGCAAGTATTGCTTTGGCAAGAGGAATGTTGCGCTTAAGTAAGCAAAATGTGATTGTTAAAAAGCTAGAGGCTGTTGAAACATTGGGTGAAACCACGGTAATTTTTACCGATAAAACAGGTACGCTCACTAAAAACCAATTAACAGTTAATACTTTTTCTTTTCCAAATGATGTGAGAATGGAAGTGGATTGGCATTCTGGAGATAAACCGGCTATAAAAGAACAGGATGATCCGTATAAAAATCAAAACTTTAGCAATATCCTTAAAATTTCAGCCCTGGCCAATGATGCTACTTTGGAGGGAGGAGATGAAATTGAAGAAGATGTGAAAACTAAAAGACAAGCTGATTCTGATAAAACTTCTCAAGAGCAAACTGAGGATAAATCCCGGCAAATGAAAACAGAAGGTAATGAAGTTGGAAACAGCGAAATAGATGTTAGCCTGGATGTTGAAAAAGATAAAGTTGATGTAGATGCAAAAACCGAAAGCGATGATAAAGCCAATTTAGATGTGGATGTTTCAGCAGATGAAAACCGGGTAAAAATTCATATTTCAACTAAAAAAACAGAAAAGGAGGATCAGGAAGAAATCAATAGGAAATCTTCAAAAGACGATGAAATAGAAGAGGAAGAGGAGGAAGAAGAAGAGGAAGAAGAGGGAAATAATGATAATGGAGAAGAAGAAAACGGCAAAGGAGAAGGTGATCCTCTGGATATTGCCCTGCTTAATTTTAGTAGGAAATTTGATGCCGAACTCTATAAGAAAAACCGTAGCTTAGAAAGAGAACTGCATGATCCATTTGATTCTGATACAATGGTAATGGGCGCGGTCCATCAGGATAATGGGGGCTATTATGTAGCAGGAAAAGGTGCGGCCCATGCCATTCTTGATCGTTCATCAAAAGCACTTTTCAATGGGGAGTTACAGGATCTCTCTGAAGAAGATAAACAATACTGGCATAATAAAAATGATCAATTGGCCGACGAAGGCCTCCGGGTTTTGGCCTTTGCCTATAAAAGCATGGACACCCTTCCTCAGGGAGAAGAGGCGGAAGATTTTCTGCAGGACTTAACATTTGCTGGCTTAATAGGATTTATAGATCCGCCTCGGAAAGAAGTGGCCGGCGCTATAAAGAAATGTAATGATGCCGGAATAAAAGTAGTGATGGTAACAGGCGATCATCCCGGAACGGCAAAAAATGTAGCCAAAGAAATAGGCATTTATAAGGACGGAGAAGAAAAAAATGCACCCGTAATTTCAGGTAAGGATTTACAAAAAGAGCTTGAAAATGAGGATGATTCAAAACTGGTTAATACACGTGTTTTTTCAAGGGTTGATCCTGCACAAAAGCTAAGTTTGATCAAGCATTTTCAAAATGCCGGAGAGCTGGTAGGCATGACGGGAGATGGTGTAAATGACTCTCCTGCTCTTAAAAAAGCTAACATTGGAATAGCCATGGGTAAGCGAGGTACCCAAATTGCGCAGGAAGTTTCCGATATGGTGTTGAAAGATGATGCCTTTAATTCAATAGTTAATGCTATTGAGCAAGGCCGTATTATTTTCAAAAACATCAGAAAGTTTATTGTTTATCAGCTATCCTATCATTTGAGTGAAATTATTATCATAGCAGCCATAAGCTTTTCTCTTTTTACTTTGCCTTTACTTCCGCTCCAATTACTTTTTCTGAATTTATTATCTGATGTATTTCCGGCCTTGGCTTTAGGTGTGGGTAAGGGAAACCCAGAGGTGATGAAAGAAAAGCCCAAGAATCCTGAAGAACCGATACTTAACAAAAACAACTGGATTCAGATTGTGGTATATGGTGTTATTTTGGCAATTTGTATTTCCGGTGCTTATTTATACGCTCACTTTGTTTGGCAGGAATCTAAAGAATTTACCAATAATATTGCTTTCTTCAGTTTGGCCCTGGCCCAATTGCTTCATGTTTTTAATATGCGGGAAGCTTCGGAACATATTTTCAAAAATCAAGTAACTAATAATAAGTTTATATGGATGGCACTTGCTTTTTGTTTGGCGGCATTAGTGGCAGCCTATTTTATTCCGACTGTCGCCGAAGTACTTTCTTTTCAGGATCTTGAGCTAAGAGCTTGGATATTAATTTTAATTACCAGCATTTTGCCTCTGGTCATCATCCAAAGTCTTAAATTTTTTAGAAAAAACCTTTAAAGATAACAAGATATGAAAATAGTAACTCTTACAGTAAACCCGGCGCTTGATAAAAGCACTTATACTGAATTATTGCAACCCGAAAAGAAAATCCGCTGCGAAGAACCTTCTTATGAACCCGGGGGAGGCGGAATCAATGTTTCGCGTGCAATAAGTATACTTGGGGGGGAGTCACTGGCCATATATGCTGCAGGTGGTCCTGAAGGTGATAAAATCGAAACACTGCTGAAAGAGGAGGGTGTTAGCCAAAAACGAATCAATATAAATAGTGTCACCAGGGAAAACCTGATGGTAATGGAAAAATCCACAGGAAACCAATACAGGTTTGGAATGCCCGGAAGTAAGTTAAGTGAGGACGAACTACAGCAATGCATAGATGCGGTAAAAGACTTACCTGATGATGTGGAATATTTGGTTGCAAGCGGTAGCCTCCCACCCGGGGCCTCCGATGATTTTTATGCTCAGATAGCGGAAATAGCAAAAGAGAAAAATATTCAGTGCGTAATAGATACTTCCGGCAAAGCCCTTAAAGCTGCTGCAGAAAAAGGAGTTTGCTTGATGAAGCCTAACCTGGGGGAACTAAGTAGTTTGGCAGGGAAAGAAGAAATTTCAGGAATGGAGCAGGAGGAGATTGCAAGGAAGGTAATAGATGATGGGAAAGCTCAAATATTAATAGTTTCA
>JBEPWY010000043.1:0-15406 GCA_041642185.1 Marivirga sp. | reverse complement strand
TACCAAGGGTGGATCTCGGGCAGTCAGGCTCCTTCGATTTATCTGGCCAAACTTACCAGTTAACCATCAATAAAATATACCCTACAATTACTGGTGGAAGATTTGAAGTGGATATGATATTTGAAGGCGATAGCCCTGAAGGAATCAAAAGAGGCCAAACGGTTAGGATTAAATTGGAATTAGGCGCCACTGAGCAAACTTTATTGCTGGCTGTGGGTGGATTTTATAAAGATACTGGAGGGAATTGGGCTTATATCATCAATCCGGCCAATAAAGATGAAGCCATAAAGCAACCGATTAGATTAGGTAGAAAAAACATAGATTATTATGAAGTACTGGAAGGCCTGGCGGAAGGAGATCAGGTGATTGTATCGGGCTACGATAACTTTGGGGATAATGAGAAATTGAAGTTGAAAGCCCCCTGACCCCCAAAGGGGGGAATGAGGTCAGACCGGATAGAAAATGGAGGGATGCCCCCTTAGTCCCTCAATGGGGGAGGCAGTGAAGAATGTGGGAGTAAAGAAATAGAATGTAAGAAGAGACGAAGTGCATTAAAATTTAGATATTATTATTTTGCAGAAAACTAAAAATTGAAAATTATAGGTGTTAACTGGAAAACTTGACAACCTGCCAACTTGCATACCTGGCAACTTGCCAAGCTGTTAACCCGCAAACTTATAAACTGAAGAAAAATATGGATCACGTAATCAAAACGGTCAATTTGTCGAAGCTTTATACTACCGAGGAGGTGGAGACAACAGCTTTGAACAACATCAACATAGAAATAAAGAAAGGTGAATTTGTAGCCATCATGGGGCCTTCAGGCTGTGGTAAATCTACCTTGCTTAACATTTTAGGCTTGCTGGATAATCCTAACTTGGGTGAATACCATTTTGTAGAACATGAAGTGGCAAAATATTCAGAACGCCAAAGGGCCCAACTCCGAAAAGGCTCCATAGGTTTTGTGTTTCAGAGTTTTAACCTGATAGATGAGCTGACAGTTTTTGAAAATGTAGAGCTGCCATTGTTGTATATGAAGGTGCCATCTGCAGAAAGAAAAGTTAAGGTGGAAGAGGTACTTGGCCGCATGAACATCATGCACAGGAGAAACCATTTTCCTCAGCAGTTATCGGGTGGACAGCAGCAAAGGGTGGCCATTTCCCGTGCTATTGTGGCAAAGCCTGCTGTGATACTGGCGGATGAGCCGACAGGTAATTTGGACTCGGCCAATGGCGAGGAGGTAATGAAATTACTGGAGCAACTGAATAATGAAGGTACTACCATAGTGATGGTTACGCACTCCCCGCATGATAGTAATTATGCGCATAGGGTAATCAATTTATTTGATGGTGAGGTAGTTACAGAGAATATCAGAGAGCAGTTTCATGTATAGAGGCAAACCATTACTGAAGGTCAATAATTATAACTAAATAAGAGATTCCCTCAATTGTAAATCTTAATTAAAAATAAAATCGAAATCATGTTTATAAATTATCTGAAAATGGCCTGGAGGTCGCTTATTAAAAACAGATTACAGACGGGAATCAATATACTTGGCCTCAGTATTGGAACAATTTGCTGTCTTTGTATTTTATTATTTGTTTTTGCCCAACTAGGATATGATAAACATCATAAGGATGCTGATTTAATATACAGATTAAGGACAGATATAAGGAGCACGCTCAATGATAGTAGAGATATAAGCTTTGCGACTGCCGGGCCCCCATATGCTTATGCTTTAAAAAATGACTTCCCTGAAATTACTGAGGCTACAAGAATAGTGTATATGGGGGCAGATTCAGGGGAACTTCTTAGAACATCTGATGAAAGCGAAGGTTTTTTTGAACCAGATGGCTATTTAGCGGATTCCACAGTTTTCAATGTACTTACTTTTAATTTTATTGAAGGAACGGAAAGGAATGCTTTAAATGACATAAACACAATTGTTCTTTCTTCCTCCTTGGCCCGTAAATTATACGGAGAGCAGTCTGCCTTAAACCGGATAATCATTAGAGGGAATGGAGAAAATGAAGTAGAGTTAAAAGTGACGGGTGTTTTTGATGATAGCTTTGGTAAATCCCATTTGGCCCCAAATTATATTGTCACCATGAATACCCCGGGCCTGGGCGAGTTTGTAAGGAACACGGCCAATTTTGCGACCCAAAATTTCATCTATACATACCTGAAGCTTGCCCACAATACAAGTCCTGAAAAACTGGAAGAAAAATTCCCTGCTTTCCTGGAAAGACATGCTGCGGGCGATCTTGCTGCCAATGGAAGAGAAAAAGAACTTTTCTTACAGCCAATAAAAGACATTCATCTATTTTCTGATGGTATTGATATGCAAATAAGCGAAACAAGTAGTATGACTTATTTGAAGTATTTGATCCTTTTAGCGCTGTTTATTCAGTCGGTTGCATGTATAAATTTTATTAATTTAAGTACTGCAAGGGCCAATAAACGCTCCAAGGAAATAGGTATTAGAAAAACAATTGGCGCTGGCAGGAAAAACCTGATCGGGCAATTTATGGGGGAATCTCTGCTATTATCTTTTATAGCTTGTATTCTTAGTATTCCGGCAACCACTATTGTTTTACCCTTAATTAATGATATAACCCAGAGTCATTTAACAGCTTTAGACCTTTTTGACTGGCGGATACTTACTTCCTTACTTGGAATTGGGGTTTTAACAGGCTTGGTGGCAGGATTTTATCCAGCTCTTATTCTTTCTGCTGTGAAACCTGTCAACATCTTGAAAGGCTCCCTTAATACTGTTTCCGGCAATGTCTCTTTGCGCAAAGTATTGGTTGTGTTTCAATTTGTAATCTCAATAAGCCTGATTGTTTCTGTCATTATTATAATGCAACAGCTACGGTACTCGCAGCAAAAAGAATTGGGTTTTGAGAAAGATAACCTTTTGGCTTTAAGGTTAGGGTCAGATGAGGCAAAGGAAAATCAAATTGGATTAAGAAATAAACTTGAGCAAATGAGCAGCATCATTTCTACTGCCACAAGCAATACGTACCCGGCACAACCAAGAGATGCGGATGTAGGACTTCATTTACCCTCACAAAGTTCAAATAATATGACCACTGTAGTTTACAATGGCATTAGTCCCGAATACTTCCAAACTGTAGGCACTCAGCTTCTTAGAGGAAGAAGTTTAAGTGAGAGTGACTCTACGCAGATAATTGTTAACATAGCTACAATAGAAGCTTTTGATATAAATATTGAAGAAGCTGTGGGTTCAAAATTAATCCTTGGATCAGGTGGACAACCAGAAGAACTGGAGATAGTGGGTGTTACCGAAAATTATCATTTTGCCAGCCTAAAAGAAGCCATTCGTCCTACTTTGCATTATTTGGAAACCAGGGCAGATTGGCTTTTGGTGAAAACCCAGTCCAATAATTACAAGGATTTGCTTTCAGAGATAGAAACTGAATGGAAGGCCCTCATTCAAAGCACCCCTTTTGTTTATAAATTCATTGATAAAGAAGCGGAGAAGCTTTTTCATGAAGAGAAACGGATAGCAAAAATTAGTAGCATTTTTACAGGTTTAGCTATCCTTCTAAGCTCCCTCGGTCTTTTTGGCTTAATATCATTTATTGCTGAGCAACGAAGAAAAGAAGTAGGAATAAGGAAAGTATTAGGGGCCGGAGTTGGCGTGGTGGTTAAGCTTTTGGTTGCAGATTTTGTGATCCTTATTACCATTGCTATGGTTATTGCAACCCCTTTAGCTTATTATTTCATGAACAATTGGTTACAGGATTTTCAATACAGGATAAGTATTCATTGGTGGGTTTTTCTTATTGGTGGAGGCATTGCATTAGCCATTACATTGTTCACTGTAAGCTTTGAAGCTTTTAAAGCTGCAATGGCAAATCCTGTGAAAAGTTTGAAAACTGAATAACATCTAAAAATGAAACCATGTTAAGAAACTACATTCTTGTTGCGCTGCGGAATATTCTCAGGAATAAAACCGTCTCATTTATCAATATTTTTGGATTGGCAGTGAGCATGACTGTTTGCCTGCTGCTGATTTTAATTGTTGCAGATCAGTTTTCTTATGATAATTATCATACCGACGAAGATAAAATCTATAGGGTAATTACAGATCGTGAAAAGCAAAGCGATGGAACTTGGAGTACGGCAACGGTGCCATTTCCATTAGCTGCTACTTTAAAGGAACAGCAGGGCGTAGAAAACTTAGCTTTAGTAAAAAAGAATTTTGAAGGTACAGCCAAATGGCAGCAATCAGAAATCCCTTTTCAGGGCCTCTTTGCCAACAATGAATTCTTCAATATTTTTCATTTCCCCATGGCAAAAGGTAATCCTTTTGAAGCGCTGACTTTACCCAATGGATTGGTGCTCACCGATGAGCTGGCAGTGAAATTATTTGGCAAGGAAGACCCTATGGGCCAATCGATAGAAGTGGAAGATATGGGCGAATTTGTAGTGACAGGTGTTTTGGAGCCGCTTCCCGGTAAAACGCATTTGGAATTTGAAGCCCTTGCCTCTGTAAATGTCTTACCCGTTTTAGAAAAGGAAGATAAACTGAGGACCCCTTTAACAGATTGGAACAATATTTATGACAACTATATATACATTAAGGCCTCTGATGATTTTCAAGAGGAGGATTTAACAGCCTTCTTATCCAATGCCGCTACTGATAATTATGAGGCAGAAGGTGATTTTAGCTATACTTTTATGTTGCAGCCTTTAAGCAATATTACCTTAGGGCCTTTGTTGAGCAATAATATAGGTTTTGGCTTGCCTGCTATTATCATTTATTTTTTGATGGGATTAGCTTTGGTTGTTTTGGTTTCTGCATGTTTTAATTATGCCAATCTCACTACTGCCAGGGCACTTAACCGTGCCAAAGAAATAGGTGTACGCAAGGTAATTGGGGCTAATAAAAAGCACATTATAGCACAGTTTTTAATGGAAGCCATCATTATATCTTTAGTGGCTTTTGCTTTTGCTGCCCTTATGGTAGAATTTCTGCTTCCTGGCCTCAACAATATGTTTAGCTCATTGGGAGCGCCTATCCGCTTTGATAAAACCAATTTACTGTATTTATTTTACGTAGGCTTTGCTGCTTTTACCGGAATTTTGGCAGGTATTGTACCGGCCCTGTTTTTCTCTTCTACCAATGCATTACTGGCTCTTAAAAAATCAATTAACCTGGAAAGTTTAGGCAAGAGAATAGGCTTTGCCCGCTTCAGTGTACGAAAATTTTTGGTAGTAGTACAATTTGCTTTCTCTATTTTCTTTGTGGTGACTATTCTTACTATTTACAGGCAAATGAACATGGTTATGACGACTGACCATGGCTTTAAAACTGAGAATATCCTCAATGTGAAATTGGATGGAATGCCTTATGAAACCATCAGAAATGAATTTAATTCTATTGCCAATGTGCAATCTGTAGCCGCAACCTCCTATATGCCTGCTTTAGGTACCAATAATGGCTTTGAGGTGGATTTACCTAATGAAGAAGAGCCTCTTTTTATGAATTCTCTGAGTGTAGATCACGAATATGTGAATTCCCTGGAAATTAAATTATTGGCTGGAAGAAATTTTCCCGAAAATTCAGCGGAAGAAGAGCGTTTCATTTTAATAAATGAACGTGCGGTTGAGCGCATCGGCTGGGCAGGCCCTGAAGAAGCCATTGGCCAGTTATTGACAGTTAAGGATAAACAATTAGAGGTCATTGGAGTCCTGAAAGACTTCCATTATGAAAGAATGGACGAAAAAATTGGCCCTTTTGCATTAAGAAATCTGCCTGCATCCATGAAAACCATGATTGTAACCATCAATCAGGATCAGGCAAAGGAAACCATTGCACAATTACAGGCGGCTTGGGCAAAACATACCAACAGACCCTTTACCTATAGCTATTTTGAAGACGACCTCAGGATAAGTTATGGTCATTATGCAGCTATACTGGCTATTCTAGGGTATGTAACGCTCATTGTGGTTTCATTGGCTTGCCTGGGCTTATTAGGGATGGTCATTTTCCATATCCAAAATAAAACTAAGGAAATAGGCATACGAAAAACTTTGGGTGCCGAAGCATGGGACATTACCATGACTGTAAGCAAGAGCTTTATCATTTTGATTGGCATTTCTTATTTGATGGCCGGCCCGTTAGCCTGGTTTGTCAATACAAGTTGGCTGGAGATGAACGCATATAAAATAGATTTTGGCATCGGAACTATTGCATTGGGCTTTGTAATGGTGCTCTTTATAGTGGTGCTCACCATCGGTAGTCAGGTTTATAAAGCCTTAAAAATCAATCCTGTAGATTCATTAAAGAGTGAATAAATTGAAAATGTCATGTGGAAAAATTATTTTAAAACCTCGCTTAGGCAGCTCTCAAAGAAGAAGCTGTATACCGGCATTAATCTGATAGGTCTGTCGATCGGCTTTTTGAGTCTGATGGCTATAAGTCTTTATATTTATCATCATTGGAGTTACGACCGTAGCTTTGCTGATAAAGAAAGGATATTTCAGCTAAGCCAGACTTTTGAAGTAGGGGGCAACTCACAAGAGATTGCCAACACACCGCCAATTTTGGCGAATATGATGCAGGAAGATATTGCAGGAGTGGAGAAAACTGCACGATTATTTAATGTTGCTATGTTTGGCCCTATTTTGGTTAAAACCGATGGGGAAAATCAGTCTGAGAATAAATTCAGCTATGTGGATGAGAGCTTTTTTGAGCTTTTTAATTTAAAAGTTTTGGCAGGAGATCCTGTGAGTGCCTTGTCAACGGGAGAGAAATTGGTAATTACACAATCTGCGGCTGTCAGGTATTTTGGTAGCTGGGATAAAGCTATTAATGCTGAAATGACTATTGGCGATAATAAAACCTACCAGATTGGTGCTGTATTAGCTGATTTACCAGATAATATTCATTTTGACTATGAATTTTTTGCTCCCTTTAAGGTATTAAACGCAGCGAAAAATCCTGAATGGCAACCAAGCAATTATATTACTTATGTAAAACTTCACCAGGGAACTAATGAAATAGAAACCGTTGCGAAAATTAATGATCGTGTGAATGTATTATTAGCTGATATGATGAGCCAATATCATTTTAAAGTCAGCTATAATTTTCATGCACTTACCGGCTTACATTTTGGAGAAGAATTTTTAAGTGGTGCCAAGCCTACTATAGATGTACGTTATCTTTATATTTTTGGCTTTGCTGCTTTATTGATCATACTAATTGCCTCTATTAATTATATTAATTTGGCGACAGCTGAAAGTGCTGACAAGAATAAAGAAACGGGGATTAGAAAAGTATTGGGGGCCAGCCGATCTCAGCTGATCAGAATGTATTTGGCAGAAGCAGGTTTGTTAATCACTATCAGTTTGCTGATAGCCTATATTTTGATGTATGCTTTATTTCCACAGTTTAAGGTATTATCAGGGATAAACCCAGATATCGATTTACTGTTTTCATTACCATTTCTGTCATTTTTTATCTTAATAGCCTTGATTGTTACATTGCTCTCAGGCTTTTACCCGTCCTGGATGATTTCTGCTTTACAACCTGTGCAATCTTTAAAATCAAAAGGGCTGAGCATTGGCAAAGGTGGAAATTTAAGAAAAGGGCTGGTCGTATTTCAGTTTTTTGTTTCCATGTTTATGATCATAGCCACCGCAATTATCTACTTCCAATTAAATTTTATTCAAAATAAAAATCTTGGCTATGATAAGGATATGGTGATTACCATGCCTTTGGATTATAAAATGCAGGAACAGGTTTCATCCATTAAATCTGAATTGAAAAGACAAGGATTGGCTAAGGATGTTGCGGTTACTTCAGATAATCCTGTTGTAATTAAAGCAGGTTATAGGATTATTGAAGAAGGTAAAACAGAAGAATATGCAGTGAATATAAATGGATTGGCCGGGGATGTGGATATGGCTAAAAGTTTAGGGTTAAAGATAATTGCGGGGAACGACCTGACAGAGCAGGATGATAATGGCACAGGTCCTGAAGCCCACTATAGGATCCTCATCAATGAAACAGCTGCAAAAGCTATGGGCTATACCGCAGAGGAGGCAATACTAAAAAAAGCGGATATGGGAGGAAGAAAATCTACCATAAAAGGAGTGATACAGGACTTCCACTTCAGTTCATTGCATGAGCAAATAAAGCCTTTGGTTCTTTTTATTGAGCCGGAGCAAGGAAATTACCTGGTTGCAAAACTCCAAAGTGGAGATGTGAAAAATACCCTGGCCGGAGTGGAGGCAGTGTGGAAAAAGCTGGTGCCCCACCGCCCATTTGAATATCAATTTCTTGATGATAAATACAATACGCTTTACGAAGCCGAAACAAAAGTGGGACAGGTTTTTACGGCATTCTCCCTAATTGCTATTTGTATAGCATGTTTAGGCTTGTTCGGATTGGTTTCATTTGTGGTCAATAAACGCTCTAAGGAAATCAGCATCAGAAAAGTATTGGGAGCCAATTCCTATGATGTGTTAAAACTGCTTTCCTTCGAATTTGTAAAGTTGTTGTTCATCTCTGCAATTATAGCAATCGGTGCAGGTGTTTACTTCAGCGATACCTGGTTGCAAAATTTCGCCTATCGTACAGAATTACCGCTTTGGATTTATGGTGTATCTGTGCTTATGGTAGTGGCTATTTCATTAATAACAATCTGGTATAAATCACTTATGGCAGCCAGTCAAAACCCTGTCAATAATTTAAAGAGTGAATAATAAGACATCTTAACTCAAAACTCATGTTAAAAAACTATATAAAAATCGCCTGGAGAAACTTATGGAAGAATAAAACTTATTCTCTCATTAACGTGCTGGGGCTTACGCTTGGCATTACCTGCAGCAGTCTGCTGTTTATGCTGATTGTGGATGAGTTCTCTTTTGACAATATGTATGATAAGAAGGACAGGCTATACAGGCTTGTGGAGGTGAATACAGAGGAAGAACAGAAGAGGGAATTTGGTATAGTTCCAGGACCGACCGGAAAAGCTTTGAATGAGGAGTATGGTGAAGTAGCCGATTATACGCGTCTTTATCGACTTGGAGGACAAATTGTTTTTCAACACAATGAGGAGTTATACCAGGAACGAGAATATTTTTTTGCAGAACCTAATTTCTTTGAGCTTTTTAATTTTGAATGGATTGCAGGCGATCCTGCTACTGCATTGGAAAAACCTTTTTCTCTGGTAATGGATGAGGAATGGGCCCAGCGTCTTTTTGGATCGACTGATGTGGTTGGAAAAATCCTGGCTTCTGGGGAAGAAAACTTTCTCATTACCGGCGTGATCAAAAAATTGCCTCAAAACTCACATTTACAATTTAAGTTATTGGTAGGCTTGCCAACAGATTGGGGTTTTTATAATGAAATAGCCAATAGCTGGGACCGGTACGGTGCCTATACCTACCTTTTATTGGCAGAGAATGCTCAGCCTGCAAGCATTGAACAGAAAATGCCTGCTTTTGTAGCCAGCCATTTTAAAGAACCGCAGCATCATGATTTTTACCTGCAGTCGCTAAATGATATCCATTTTAATTCTGCCCAGATTGAATTTGCACATGATGTAAAAAGAGGGGAGATAACCTATGTGTATGTATTTATTGCCATTGCACTTTTCATGCTGCTGATAGCCTGTATAAATTATATGAATTTAGCAACGGCCAAAGCTTTGCATAGGGGAAAAGAAATTGGTATAAGAAAGGTATCAGGGGCTTATCGTTATCAATTGATAGGGCAGTTTTTATCCGAATCAAGCCTTTTTGCAATCATCGCCTTGGTGCTCTCTGTATTTTTGGTGGATTTACTTTTGCCCTCTTTTAATCAGCTGGCCAATAAGCAGTTCATTTTTAATATTGAAACTTTTGGAAGCATCTTCCTGGTAATTTGTTTGGTCACCATTTTTGTAAGCCTGCTTTCGGGCAGCTATCCTGCCATATTGATGTCGCGATTAAAACCGACCTATATTTTAAAAGGAGGCATGAAAACAGGTAAAGGGAGTGTGATGTTGAGAAAAGTGCTTGTGAGTACACAATTTACTTTGTCTATTATTATGATAATTGCCACGGTAGTAGCCTATAATCAGCTGAATTATGTTCAGAATGCCTCATTGGGCTTCGAAAATGAGCAGATGTTGATAGTAGATATTAACAGTGGTGATGTAAGGCAACGATTTGAAACCATTAAAACAGAATTTGCCAATTCACCCTATGTGGAAGGCGTAGCGGTATCTTCACGGGTTCCTGGCGAGTGGAAATCATTTGAGGAGGTTTATAGCCGGAATTTTGGCAGTTCAGACTCTATAAAAATGAACTATATAGGTTTTGATGAAAATATGATCGGCTTATATAAAATGCAGCTGATAGTAGGTGAAAATTTCTCAGGAAATAACCAGTCAGATTCATTGAATATCATCATTAATGAAACTGCTGCCAAAGCATTGAACCTGGATGAACCGATAGGGAAATTTCTGGAATTGAGCGGAGATGATACTCGTATTCAGTATAAAATTACAGCCGTTGTTAAGGATTTTAATTTCCAGTCGTTGCACAACGAAGTAGGTCCTATGATCCTTGGGCATAGAAATAATGCCTTTCAAAGCATCGATTATTTCTCTATAAAATTTGATGCGGCACATACAGAGGAAGTATTGGCACATGCGGAAGCTGTACATAATATGTTTGACACACGTTCCTCCATGGAATATCATTTTCTTGATGAGCAATGGGCCGTTTTTTATGAGGAAGATAAGCGAATGGGTAATATTTTCGCCATTGGTGGAGGTGTTACCATTTTCATAGCTTGTTTGGGTTTATTTGGCCTCGCCACCTTTGTTATTCAGCAGCGGACAAAAGAGATAGGTATCAGAAAAACATTAGGGGCAGGAGTATTAACGATAGTGACCTTGCTTTCCAAAGATTTCTTAAAACTGATATTGATAGCCACTGTAATAGCCGTGCCTATTTCCTGGTATGCCATGGAAAAATGGTTGCAGGATTTTGCTTATCGTGTGGATATGGGATGGGGGGTATTTGCCGGCTCAGGATTAATCGTGTTGGTTTTTGCCTTGTTCACCGTGAGTTTTCAATCGGTAAAAGCAGCTTTAATGAACCCTGTAGATTCACTTAAATCGGAATAATTTTTTCAATCTAAAGCTCAAGTCATGCTAAAAAACTATTTCAAAATCGCCCTCAGAAATTTATTAAAATATAAGTTGTATTCTACGATCAACCTTGTGGGTTTATCGCTAGGACTGGGTATTAGTATATTGATATTTCTCTTTGTGCAGCATGAGAATTCTTTCGATGATTTTCATGAGAAAAAGGACAGGATTGCACGTGGACTATGGGAGTCAGGAGCAGAAGGGAATGTGGATAAAGGTGCCAGCACGCCCATGGCTTTTCCCACAACCATAAAAGCTAAATTTACAGGCGTTGAAAAGGCTTCTCATTATGTTAACACGGGCGCTTTAGTGAAAGTAGAAGGAGAGCAAAGTGTAGACCAGGGCCTCCATGTGGTGAGTGATGATTTCCTTGATATTTTCTCTTTTGAAGTAATTAAAGGAGAGAAAAATCCATTTGTAAATGACAATAGTGCCAACCAATTAGTTATTACAGAAGCGGTGGCAGAAAAGTACTTTGGGACAACGGATGTGATTGGACGTACATTCCTCATTCAGTTGGGAGCCACTTATGAGCCATTTACTGTAAAATCAGTTTTGGCTAATCTGCCCTCCAATTCCAGCCTCGATTTTGAAGTGTTGCTTCCGGAAAGTACGCTGAAAACCATTATTGGTGAAGATTACCAGGATAGGTGGCATAATACCAACGGGGGAAGTTTTGTGTTAATGGCAGAAGGCACTACCATTCCTACACTGGAAGCTGGTTTTGCAGCTTTAATGAATGAAACTGTTGAAAGAGATGCCGAAGAAGATACCTATAATTTACTTTTACAACCACTGGAAGAGATTCATCTCGATGGTGAAATTCAAACAGATTCGGTAGTTTCCACCAACCCAAGGCTTTTATGGATTTTATCTGGTATAGCGATATTAATACTACTGATAGCATGTATAAATTTCACCACCTTATCCATAGGTCGCTCGGCCACCAGGGCCAAAGAAGTAGGCGTTAGAAAAACTATGGGAGCGGCTTACAAACAGCTTTTTGGTCAGTTTATGACTGAATCTGTCCTGATGACAATTGCTGCAGCTTTAGTAGGGATTATATTAGCTAATCTTTTACTTCCTATCTTTAATGAGCTGTTTGAAAAAACACTGGAAATAGTTTTTAGCCCGGTGCAGATAGGCATTATTATTTGTTTGCTCATTTTTATCACTTTTATTGCAGGCGCTTATCCTGCATTGTTTCTTTCCCAATTGAAGCCTATTGCAGTTTTGAAGAGCAACTTGAACCTGAATTTTGGTAAGCAGGGTTTGCGAAAATTCCTGCTGGGTTTCCAGTTGTTTTTATCACTTTTCCTGCTGGCTTGTACCTTCATCATGTACAAACAAATGAAAGACATTAATGAATACAGTCTTGGTTTCACCAAAGACAATATCTTGATGGTGGAAGTCCCTGCTATACCCGATCCGAGTTTTGTGACTACTATTCAAAAGAGCTTTCAAAAAGCGCACCGTTTTCAACAGGTTATACAGCAAAATGCACAAATTGAAATTGCAGCCATCGCTAATGCTACCTATGGCAACGATACCTGGTGGCAGGGTGGCTTTCCTGATAAAACAGGACAAATGCAATACTTCAAGTTCAGCTTTGTAGGTGCCGGCTACGCAGATTTACTTAATCTGGAATTTGTGGAGGGGAGAAATTTCTCCGCTGATATCCCTTCGGATAGTAGCGCTGTAATTATCAACGAAGCTTTTGCCAGACTCATGAAAATGGAAAACCCCTTGCAGGAGCAGATCTATTCAGCCAAGGGAGAAGGCTTTAAAGATAACAGAATCATTGGTGTAATGAACGATTTTCACCATGCTTCATTGTATGAAAAGGTAGAGCCTGTAATGATTGCTTTAGATCCTTTGGCAATTTTTTCTGGTATCAATTCCCTGAGTATTTCAGGAGGAACTAACCCTACAGTGTACATTAAACCTGCTACTGATGATTTCCAGTCTTTATTAGCCATGATAAAAACAGAGTGGAGCAATTTATACCCTGAAGAGCCTTTTAAATTCTCATTTTTAGATGAGGTAGTGCAACAGCAATATGTGGCAGATCAGCGATTAGGAAAGATGGTAGGGTTGGCTTCCATTGTAGCCATATTAATAGCTGCCATGGGCTTATTTGCGCTGGCTTCACTGGCCATTACCGGCCGGATGAAAGAGATTGGCATCCGCAAGGTGATGGGTGCTTCGGTATACAATATTTCTTTAATGTTCAACAAAGAATTTTTGAAAATCACACTGGTGGGGATTTTATTGGCCATGCCATTCAGCTATTGGCTCATGAGCAAATGGCTGAACCAGTTTGAAGTGAAATCTGCACCAGGAGTTGGGGTATTTGTTGTCACTATTGCGCTGGGAGTAGCTTTTACTGTGATTATTGTGTCCTTTCAGACAATAAAAGCAGGCTTAATGAATCCTGTGAGGAGTTTGAAGGAGGAGTAGAATTAGATACTAGAAATTAGAATCAAGATTTATTCATATCAATACTTAATAAAAAAGTAATGCTAAAAAACTATTTTAAAATCGCCTGGAGAAACCTAAGAAAGCATAAGCTTTACTCCATCATTAACATTGTAGGCTTGTCCGTTGGGGTTGCCTGCAGTTTAATTATTTTTCTTTTTGTAAATAGCGAACTCAGCTACGATACTTTCCATAAAGGATCGGATAGCATTTATCGTGCTTTGATGAATGGTAAGCTGGGCGAAAATGAATTCCACTTCTCGGTTGCCCCGGCACCACTGGCTCATGCTATGATGGAAGAGATACCAGAGGTAGAAACTGCTGTGCGTTTCCGTAATTCCGGTTCTTATGTTGTAAAGAGGCCTAATGCAATCGAAAGTTTTAAGGAAAATAGAATTATAGCTGTTGACTCAGGCTTTTTTGATCTTTTCAGCTTTTCACTTTTGGAGGGAGATCCGGAAAAGCAGTTTAAATCACCTACCAGCATGGCCATTAGTCAAAAAATGGCTGATAAATATTTTCCCGAGGAAAGTGCTATCAATCAAACGCTACTACTCAATGGAGATCAGTTATTTAATACCACTGGAGTTTTCGCTGATATGCCTAAAAACTCTCACATTCAAATGGATTTTTTAATAGCTATGAGCTATTTAAAGGATGAAGCAAATGATATGATTTGGGTCAGCAATAATTTTTATACTTATTTCAAACTGCAAAAGGATGCTGATCCTGCAGTAGTGACAGCTAAGATAAATGATATGATCTATAAGTACCTGGAGCCTCAGATAATGCAATTCATGGGTAAAACACTTGAAGAGTTGGATGCATCAGGAAATCATTTAAGAGCAGAAATTCAGCCGCTTGAAAAAGTTTATCTCAATTCTGATTTTACTTTTGATATCGGCAGAATGGGTAATAAAACCTACGTTTACCTATTTGCATTTATAGCTATTTTTATTACAGTTTTGGCATGTATCAACTTCATGAATCTTTCTACAGCACGCTCCGGCAATAGATCCAAAGAGGTTGGGGTGAGGAAGGTATTAGGCTCGTTCAGGAAGCATTTGATAGCCCAATTTCTCATAGAATCTATTTTGCTTAGTTGTTTTTCATTCCTTATTGGCATAATGCTGGCAAGCTTAATCCTGCCATTTTTTAATGATTTAGCAGGAAAAGAATTAATTCTCCCCATAACTAATCCCTTCTTTTGGTTAATGCTGATAGGCAGTGCCTTATTCATCGGTGTGCTGGCAGGTATTTACCCCGCTTTTTACCTAAGCAGCTTTAAACCTGTGGAAACGCTAAAAGGAAAACTTGCGATGGGTCATGGTAACTCCTACATCAGAAGTGGTTTAGTCATTTTTCAATTTTTTATCAGCATTATTTTAGTGATTGGTACTATTACCATCTACAAACAACTCAGCTATATTCAAAACAGGCAAATTGGGTTTGATAGAGAGCAGGTGCTTTTGGTTCAGGATGCCTATATGTTAGGAGATCAACGCAAAAGTTTTAAGGAAGCAGTCAGTCAGTTACCGGGCGTTTCGAGTGCATCATATAATGGCTATTTACCTGTTAGTGGATATAATAGAAGCGATAATACATTTTGGCCTGAAGGAGCCGGGCCATCGCAGGAAAATTTGGTGCTTACCCAAATTTGGCTGGTAGATTATGATTACATCACCACAATGGGGATGGAGTTGACGAAAGGTCGTGATTTTAATATTGAGCATGCCTCCGATTCAAACGCT
>JBEPWY010000042.1:0-15624 GCA_041642185.1 Marivirga sp. | reverse complement strand
AATTTATATTTTATATGGCGGCCCACACACTTCCAGAAGTTGAGGTAAAGGCCTCCAGAGTATACAATTATACTGTAGAAGTATACAGTGGTGGAGGTAGTTGCACGGCACCATATTTTTGGAGCTCTGGAAATGTCGGTGGCAGCAGTGGTTCTCTTATAAATAGAGGTGGTGGACTAAGCCAATCAATGGGTGGATTGTGGAATTCACTTGAGCGCCCTTCAACTGCCTCTTCCGCTGGCGAAAGCAGCTACACACCACCGCCACCTCCTACTAAGGCTGAACAGGAAGGCTACGGGAAGAAGCAACTTGTTGATTTGGGGGGTAAGCTTGGGGCCCAATCTGGAGGTGGTGGAGAAACTCCAGAATGGATAACCTATACAGGAAGAGGTGTTGGCGCATTTATGCCTGCTAATACGACAAAGGAGGTTCTTATTGATTATGTAAGGACAACTGGTAATATCGGTAAAACAGGTGCTAAATATTTGAAAGTAGTTAGAGGTGCAGGTGTTACAGGTTCTATAATTGGTGTTGGTGTTGCTGGGGTTAATATTTACAATGATTATGATAAGAATGGAAATGGTTTTGGTGATGTAAATAATTGGGATGTCGCTGACGCGAGCGTTGGGGTTGCTGGATTAGGTGTTACGGGTTTAGTTACTTTAGGATTAGTTTCTAATCCTATTGGTTGGGGCGTAGCCATTGGAACAGGAGTTTATTTTGGAGCAAGATTAATTTATGATATAGCAACAGATGAATAGTATAAAAAGAATATATTACAAAATTTGGATTGATGCAATTAAAGCAGCAGTTAAAACGAATAAAGATGATCAAATCAGTTGGAAATCTATATTATTGATAATATTTTCAGTGTCACAAGGGTTTAATTTATTGATGATATTTTTTCTTATAAAAATACTTTTAAATTTAAATTTGGAGATATTTATTCATTTTGATTTATTCCCAGGTAAGATGCTTGATGGTTTTCTTTCAGCATTCATCACTCTATTTCTACCCTTTTTATTACTGAATTTCTTTTTAGTTTTTTATAAGGATAAGTACAAAACACTAATGAATGAATTCAATGGATTTAGGATGAAGGAAGGGTTAGTGTTTATGCTTTACTTCTTTGCTTCTATGCTTTTATTTATTCTGCCAGTGATAATTGGAAAATCTTTATCATAAAAACAACAAAACCCGGACAATGTTCCGGGTTTTGTTAATGCATTTATTTTACTTTTCTTAATTTTCTAATCTTTGATGTTCTAAGGCTACCGTGAATAATACCAAACATCTAACATCTAATATCCCTCAATCCCTCAATCTAAAATCCCAAAGCCGGATATTTCCAAATTAATTTCTATTTTTGAGCGGACGCTAGACCACGGATTTCTGAAAACATTCTCACCGGAGGGAAGGAAAAAATCAGCGAAACCAGGGAAAAGCGGAGAGAAAGCATAGGCAGGTTATACTGCAGACATTTATTTCTATTTCACTATCAGATAGTTCATTAAATTGATTTTATGGGACTGAGGGGGCGGAGCTGTGGGGAAATCAATAATCAATAATCAATGCTCAAGTTTGAGAAACAGCAGTGGTTATGAGAAAACACAATATACTAGTGGTAGATTTGGAGACAGTTATATCATGATCCAAGTTAGTATTGGTCCTGGATTTGGTATTTCTATGTCTAGAACAAATACCCAAACGGGTGATGATTTTTTTATCGGACCTAATTGGGAAACATACAGGTTTCGAGGTAGATAAAGAATAAGGATATGTATTTATTATGGACTTTTGTTACTAAAGCTCCCTCAGCTCCTGATGAGATAAAAAACATTATTCATGTTACGGTTATTAAAGAGGAAGGAAATTATAAGATAGATGAAGTCTGGTAGAGGGTAAATAATGCACAATGAAATACAGAAAGATGCATTCGATGTAGATGGTGATGGACAGATTGACAGAACCTTTCTGTGGCATGATTTCAATGCCCGCTTTAATGATGATCAGCTTGGTAGGTGGCATGTTCCAGATCCAATTCTGAATGACTTCAGCCCTTATTCGGTGAATCATAATAACCCGTTGATCTTTACGGATAAAAGTGGGTTGAATCCAGATTATCCAGAGGGTTGGCTATTTGCTCCAAATACGCTTCCGGAACCGGATATTCGTTGGATAAGAACGAGAAGTGATGAATCAATTGCTCCTTTAAGGGGACCCACAGGCTATTACAGTGCCACAACCAATGCACCTTATTTTTGGTCAGGAGGAATGGGTGGCAGCAGTGGTTCTCTTATAAATAGAGGTGGTGGACATAGCGGATCAATGGGTGGATATTGGAATACAGTTGAACACCCTTCAAGTGCCTCTTCCACAGGAGAAAGCAGCTACACTCCACCGCCACCTCCTACAATGGCTGAACAGGAAGCCTACGGGAAGAAGCAACTTGTTGAGCTGGGGGGTAAGATTAAGGATGCCGCAAATAGCGGGGGTGGAACTCAGTCATTAATACCTAATAGTGATGTTTATTTGTCAATAACTGGATTCAGTTGGCTATGGGGCGCTGCTGCTGCATTAAATGAACCTCATTTTCGTGTAGACCCTGCCAGTATAGCCGCAGGTAAATTTATAGGAAAAATTATTATTGGCTTAAATGTTGCCGCAACAGCAGCTGAAGGTTATGATTTAGTTTCAAATTGGGACCAGGCTGGCCAAGGTGACGTGGCAAAATTTGGAGTAGATGCAACTTTAACTACTGTTACAACTATTTTATATTTTACGGGTGTTGGAGCGCCAGTGGCTGTGTTATTAACAGGAATCCAAGTGGCGAATACATTAGGAACTTTTGATCCAATATATGAATCATTTAATGAACCAATACATGGAGGAAGTGGGTCATGGTAAATCCTTATTATTTTTTCTTCTATTTATTTTACAGGTTGCTTAAACCTTTGGCTAAAGATGAAGACCGAATCCCTTTTGCAATTATTGCTTTTATGTCCATATTGCTTATAATACATGCAGTTATATTATTAATTACAATAAAAACTCATTATGGCATAGTACTCTTGCCAAAAACGAATAAACTATTATTTGGAGGTACATTTGCCGTATTATACTTTACATTAAACAATTATTTATTTGAAAAAAACAATAGATATATTGGACTAATGCAAAAGATTAAGGATGCAGAGTCCTATAGAAAGATTACGGCTTCAATTTTTTTAGGAGCTTATTTATTGTCTCCATTAGTTATAATTATGATTAGCTGAATTATAATAGGGCGTGGAGAATCCGGACTATACTGACCCCCTAAATCCGGCCGGATAACAGCAGTTTTTTTGCTGTTTTTTTCCTGCCATTCCGGCGGATACTGACCCCCCTTTACTTATGAAAAGGATTTAAATCCGGAGCATACTGACCCCCTATGGGAGTTTATTGTGCAAAAATCCGGAGCATATTGACCCCTTTTTGGTTGATATGTTTTTAAAATTCCGGAGCATGCTGACCCCCCTATTGGGAGATTGGAGTGCAAAATTCCGGAGCATGTTGACCCCCTTTCAGCAGGTTTTAGCTTTCTTAGTGGAAATAAGTTTAACCACTAATACAAGAGCAAAATGGCAGGAAAACCTAAAAGAATGAGTCAAGTAAAACAATTATTGAGATTATACAAGCAGGGTGAAGGAAAAAAGAAAATTGCCCATACCTTGAATATCAGTAAGAATACTGTAAAATCATACCTGAGTAAACTGGAGCACTTAAAATTGAGCGTAGATCAGCTTTTACAGCTTGATGACATAGAACTTGAAGCTAAATTTCATGCAGGCAATCCGGCTTATAAAGACGATCGTTATGAACATCTGAAGGAAAATCTGGATTATTTTATCAATGAACTAAAACGTACCGGTGTTACACGTCAGCTATTGTGGGCGGAATACATAGCAGCGTACCCGCAGGGTTACAGTCGCTCCCAATTTTGCCATCATTTACTCCAGCATCGCATAGCTTCAAAACCATCGATGGTTTTAATCCACAAACCGGCTGAAAAGCTGTACATGGATTTTGCCGGGAAAAAGCTTTCTTACACAGATCCTGCTACCGGTGAAATTATTCCATGCCAGGTATTTGTAGCCTGCTTGCCTTACTCAGGATACAGTTTTGCAGTGGCTGTTAGATCTCAAAGAATAGAAGATTTTATTCATGCCTTAAAATGCTGTTTAGAGTACATCGGAGGAGTTCCTGAGATACTGGTTCCGGATAACCTTAAATCCGCCATCATTAAGGCAAACAATTACGAGCCCGATGTAAACAGAGCACTGGAAGATTTAGCCAATCATTATGATACCATTGTCGTTCCTGCACGAGCAGCTAAACCAAAAGACAAAGCACAGGCTGAAGACCTGGTAAAGCTTGTTTATCAACGTGTGTATGCAAAACTTCGGAACCACATATTCTTTAGTTTGCCTGCATTAAATGATGCGATCATTGAATATACAAAGCTGCATAACCAAACCCGGATGCAGAAAAAACCTTATTGCAGGCAGGAGCGCTTCTTAGCCGACGAAAAACACCTGTTAAAACCCTTGCCATCTGCCCCTTACGAAATCAAATATTACCGGCAACTTAAAGTTGCCCAAAATAACCACATTTATCTTGGTTGTGACAAGCATTATTACAGTGTTCCCTTTGCCTATACCGGCCAAAAGGTAAAGGTTGTTTATACCAGAAGTCTTGTTCTGATTTATGCTAAACACAAGCAAATAGCTGCCCATGTGCGCAATTACACTCCCGGTAGTTATACTACCCAGAAGGATCATCTATGCTCCACCCATCAGCACTACCTGCAACGCAGTCCCGACTATTACATTCAAAAGGCAAAATCCCAGGATCAGAACCTTTATGAGCTTTTTAAGCGGCTATTTGATCAGGATCGTCACCCTGAGCAACTATATCGCAGTTGTGATGGTCTGTTAAGTCTGCAACGCAAAACACCTTCTGATGAATTTAAAAGGGCCTGCCAGATAGCCATCGAAAACCAGGTCTATTCTTATAAATTCATCTGCCGTTTAATCGAAAACAAAATGACCGGGGATTACCAGGATAAGCCCATCAACAAAGCCTTGCCCAAACATGAAAACATAAGAGGAAAGGATTATTACAAACAAACATTTTTAAAATTTAATTCTTATGACAAAAATTAAAGAACACCTTGGCACCTTGCGCTTGCATGGAATGAGCAACGCATGGCAAAGCCTTCAGGAAACCAGAAGGCACCTTGAACTCACTCTGGCAGAGGGACTGGAAATACTTCTTCAGTCAGAACACCAGCACAGGGACCACCGGCGATTTGATCGCCTGCAAAAAAATGCCCGCTTCCGCTACCAGGCATCTATTGAAGAACTTAATCTGGATACATCGCGAGGTATTAGCAAGGATCTTATAACATCCCTTGCTACCGGCGATTATCTTGCAAAAGGAGAATCTGTTCTTATTACCGGAGCAACAGGTTGTGGTAAAAGTTTTGTTGCTTCCGCCCTGGGACATCAGGCTTGTGCACAGGGCTATAAAGTAGCTTACTTTAATGTACAGAAACTGATGCAAAAAGTTAAAATCTTCCGTCTGGAAGGGAGTATCATTAAATTCTTTGATAAAATGTCCAAAACAGATCTGCTCATACTTGATGATTTTGGTCTTACCAATCTTGTTCAACAACAACAGCTGGATTTAATGGAACTTATCGAAGATCGTCACGCAAGAAAATCTACCATTATTGCCAGCCAATTACCTGTTGCAAATTGGTTTGATGCCATCGGTGAAGCAACCATTGCAGATGCAATTTTAGATCGGCTGGTGCATACCTCACATCGAATCGAACTTAAAGGAGAAAGTTTAAGAAAAAAACTGTAATATTGTCAGATAAACGCTCTTTACAAAGCTGAAACCTCAGGGGGGTCAATATGGCCGGAATGGGGGGTCAGTATCACCGGAATATCCAGGGCGAATTTATCGGGCTTTTTCACCTACCAAAAAGAAGTAAGAAGATCAGCGAAATCAGGAGAAAGCGCAAAGAAAGCATAGGCAGGTTATACTGCAGACATTTATTTCTATTTCACTATCAGATAGTTCATTAAATTGATTTTATGGGACTGAGGGGGCGGAGCTGTGTGAAAAAATAATCAATATCTAATAATCAACACTCAATGCTCAAGTTGGAGAAACGGAGGTGGTTTTTAGAAAGTTTCCGGCAAACAGCTGCGGACTTTAATACCTCTGGAACTGAGCCTTCTACCCCAGGAGAAACCAGTTACAGCCCACCACCATCACCACCTACGAAGGCTGAACAGGAAGCATATATGAAAAAGGGAATTGTTGAACTGGGGAGTAAGCTTGAGGATGCCAGTTCGGGAGGGAATAGTGATGCATGGGCATTGACTTTTGGGGATATGGCTGGAGTAACTATGGCGGGTATGGACATTGCTGCGGGATTAGGAGCTGCTGCAATATGACAATTAAAATACAAATCAGAATCCAAATGATGTACTCATTTGGAAAATGGGAAGGTACATTGATACCAGAATTAATGCGACAAATGATCCGATAAAAATAATTAATAGTGGTTCTATGATGGAACTTAACATCGCTATTTTGTTATCAACTTCTGTAAGATACTGCTCTTTTAATGTTCCGAAAGATTTATCAAGTTGATTAACCTCCTCTCCAACTTTCACCAGCGAGAGGATTCTCTTATCGAATACCGGGAATTTATTCATGGAAACAGTTAAAGATGACCCTTTTAATAGATCTTCTTCTATTATTGATAATGAATAGCTGATAGGGTGATAATTAATCATATCACTGGTCAAGGATAGAGCTTCGGATAATGGTATTCTGGCACTAATAAGGAGCTCCATGGAAGTGCAAAAGTTAATTAAATGGGTCTTCCTTATTAAGTCTCCAATCACAGGTATCTTTGAAAATGAATGATCTTTAGCTCGAATGAAGCGGGGTTTGTTTCTAAAAACTGTATAAAGAATTGCCAAGAGTAAAACTATTCCCAGCAAATTTAAAGCATTATTCTCAAAAAAGTGAGAGATATCTATTACCGTGCTTGTTAGATATGGGAGTTCTCTGTTAAAGCGTTCATAAATGTTTTCAAACATAGGAACAATAAAACTCATCATGAAGAAAACTGCAATAATCGCTGTCAAAATAACAATTATTGGATAAGTAACTGCACCAATAATTTTTTGCCTTTGTTCAACCTTCTTTTTAAAGTATTTATGCAAATCGCCCAGCACACATATTATCTTTCCCGTTTCCTCACCAATTCTTAAGCTATAGTATTCATAAAAGGAGAACAATCCGGTGTTATGAAAAGCTGTTGAAATTGTTTGGCCATTAACGATTTGATGTTTAATATTCTCAACTATCTCCTTGTCCTTTATCTTGCTAAAGTTATCTTTAATAATCTCAAGAGCATTTTGAATATCAACCCCCGACTTTAAAAGAATGTGAAGGTTTTCATAAATAACAACCTTTTTTTTATTACCAATCCGGGCTTTTTTGAATCTTATTTCTCTATTTAGAATTTCTGAAATATTAAGAGAGGCAATTACCTTTTGTTTTCTCTTGCTTTGTGTGGATCGATAATTTGAAATATTTATTGTAGCCATTCTGAAATTTTTTTATCTTACAAAAGTACTCGTTTTTAACTTTGCTACATAATTTATCAAAATTTAAAATCAAAAAAACTAGAATAATACCTACAAAATGTATATAACCTGAACAATTATCATGTGTAATATGATGATAGATATCATAAAGCAAGTACAATTGATTTGATTATTTACCTGTATTTAAAAATACACACTATCATAAATATTGTCGTGGTTGCTTGAATATGTATGCAGCACACCATTATTATCAATATGTACTTAATTGCCATACTACGTTCATGTTTATTTCTAATATAGACCTGCAAGACTAAATTACAACATAATAACCAAGAATGATATTAGCTATTACAATACATGTATAAAATGTATTTACAAGAGTGACAGATATTTAGGATGTTGTAAGTTTTATTAGTTATGCTTTACTTCGTAATGACTAAATATAGTAAATCACAATGAAAAAGTTAGTAGCATACACATTAAATGAGTTGTTGGTCGTTCTGATAATTATTGGTATTTTGATCTTAATCGCACTGCCAAGTTTAATGCCTTTAATTGCAAAGGCAAAATCAACTGAAGCTCAGCTTCAATTGGGTCATTTACATACACTACAGAAAAGCCATTTTTATATGTACTCAACATATACAAGCGACCTGGAAGAAATAGGATTTGAACAAGAGAAGCTCTCAACCGAAGGTGGTAAAGCAAATTATCTGATAGAAGTAGTAGAAGCTGGTCCTGCAGGATTTCTTGCAAGAGCAACTGCTGTTGTTGATTTTGATAGCGATGGAGTATTCAATGTTTGGGAGATTGATCAGGATAAATCACTAAAGGAAGTCACTAAAGATTAAACAATCTCCCAATGGCACATATTCTTTACCTATTTATTGCAACAGCTATGCTACTGGTCTTTTATCAAGATGTTAAATACAGGGCGGTAAGCTGGATTCTTTTTCCAGTTATTGGCATACTACTATTCATTCAGGGGGCATTTAAACAAAATCTTGTAAGTTACCTATTAAACGTATTTACCGGTTCAATCCTAATCCTGATTTTAATCACTTCATTATTTGTTGTTATGAGAATCAGGAAAAAGGTATCTGATAAATTCTTCGATGAAGCTATTGGATGGGGTGATGTGTTGATGTTTCTAATCTTTTGCTTCGCTTTTTCTCCTTTTAACTTGATTCTTTTTTTAACTTTCTCGTTGGTGATCTCTTTAATTGTTTTTGTTCCAGTACAGATGTATATATATGAAGAAAAAGTAAAAATTCCGCTTGCTGGAATTCAGGGACTATTATATACACTACTTATTATTCCCTTTACCTATATTTTGGAGATTGATGTTGGTAACGATAAGATGCTAGAAATCTTTATCACTGATTTGATTTATAATTATATCTATGGACTTCATTAATGTAAGCACCGAATTATTTCAGACAATTACTGCTGAACAGGCATGGCATTACCACATAATCCCATGCAGCAGTGAAAAAGGCATGGTTTTTTATATTAGCAAGAACCATTACATCGAAGGTTTAGAAGACGAGCTGGAGATGCTCTTTGGTAAAAAAATTACCCTTAAGTTTATTGATAAATCCATGGTCACCAACACACTGGAAAAATATTACCATAAGAGTGAAAAAGGAAGCATTGACCACAGTACAACCTTAGAATACAAAGCTGATGATGATTTCTTGAACAAGTTAGTTGAACAAGCACAGATTGTCGGTTCAAGCGACATACATATAGAATCGTATGAAAACAAATCCCGGATTCGTTTGCGAATTGATGGAAAACTTGTTGAAAGATATGTTGTTAGCAAAGAGGACTATCCTGCTTTAATCAATAAGATTAAAATAAGGTCGAATCTTGACATTGCAGAGAAAAGGTTGCCGCAGGATGGAAGAATGAGTTTTGAGAATAAATTTAGCAAGTATGATATTCGTGTTTCCATTCTTCCTTCTTTATATGGCGAGAAGGTTGTACTGAGATTGTTATCAAGAAATTCGGCAAATATTGATCTTAAGTCTTTGGGGTTTACATCTAAACAGTATGATGATTATATTAATGGTATTAACCGATTATCCGGAATAGTTTTAATTAGTGGGCCAACTGGTTCAGGAAAAACAACAACTTTATATGCCACATTAAAAGTACTGAATAAGGTAGAAAATAATATTCTAACAATTGAGGATCCCATTGAATATACCTTGGAAGGTATCAACCAGGTTCAATTAAAAGAAAGTATTGGGCTTAATTTTGCAAATGCGTTACGTACTTTTCTCCGGCAAGATCCTGACATAATAATGTTGGGAGAAATAAGAGATACAGAAACTGCACAAATGGCTATAAGGGCTGCATTAACAGGTCACCTTGTCCTATCAACAATACATACCAATTCCGCGTGGGGTACAATTTCTCGTTTGCTTGATATGGATATTCCGGGTTTTTTAATCGGAGATACCTTAAATTTAAGTGTGGCACAAAGGCTTGTAAGGATGCTTTGTCCTAACTGTAGGACTAAAAGGTTAATACATGAAAATGAATTGGTCTCCTTCATTAGAGTTCCTGAAAATATTCAATGGGATTATAATTCAACAGGATGTGAGAAATGTTTTCACACAGGATACAAAGGCCGAAAAGCAATCTATGAAGTAATTCCCATTGGAGGAGAAATAAAAAATAAGATAAAATCAGGAAGAATAAGCTTTGGGAAGGAAGTTTCCTCCAGGTATGAAAGCATGAAGGATGCAGCATGGGAATTGATTCGGAATGGACATACTAGTTTTAAAGAGATTTATCCTATTTTATTAAACAGTCAAAACAATTGATTTTGAAAACTCGTATTTACTACCTAACAATTTTGCTTACCCTGATGTTTATTTCTTCAGGATATTCCCAGGAGAGAATAGATATTTTGGAACAGAAACTTGACGTGCTATCATTGGAAATACCGGCACTTCAACATGAGATTGATTTATCAGTCAGTAAAGTACCCATACAGGAATTTATTAGAAGCATGGCTAATTTAACCGAACTCAATGTAAGTGTTTCACCAGAAATAAATGTTGCGGTTACCAATAATTTTAATGATATACCTATTAAGGATGTTTTACTTTTTTTGTGCAGAGAGTACAATCTTGATTTACATTTTACTGGAAGGATAATTTCTGTTGAAAATTATTTGCATCCTCCGGAACCATATATAAGGCATCCATTAAAAATTAGTTTTAACAAAAAGGATTCTACAATCAACCTCGATTTAAAAAATGACAGCCTTCTTTTGGTAACCAGGGAAATAACTCAACAGAGTAACATAAATGTTGTTTGTCCGCCTGAATTAGAAGGTAAACTTATCTCATTTTTTGTACAGGAGGTAAATCTATACACTGCATTAGAGAATTTAGCAATAGCAAATAAATTAGATATTTCAGAAAAGGATGATGTATTTCTTTTTATCGAAACTGCTGAATATGCAAAAAATAATCAGCAACAAAATAGGAATCGTGACAACTATCAACAAGCAGGTTCTGAATTTGTGTATAATGTCCGGGATAAGAACAAAATAGATGTTTATGCGGTTGAAATGCCGATAAAGCAAGTTGTATCAGAAATAAGCAAACAGCTAGAGGAGAGTTATTTTCTTTTTTCTGATCTTACAGGTACTGTTAACCTAAATCTTGAAAAAGCAAGTTTTGAAACTTTTCTTAAAAAGATACTGAATGGAAGTGCATATGCTTTTACTAAGCAAAATGATATTTACCTAATAGGTAACCGGCTGCAGGAAGGACTAAGAGAAACAAAAGTAATCAACTTGCATTATCGTTCGATCAAAGATTTGACGAATATCATACCTGAGAGTTTAAAAAAGGATATCTCTATTGTTGAATTTGTTGATTTGAATAGTTTTGTTCTTAGTGGTTCAGCAGCAGCAATAGTAGAATTGGAAACCTTTCTATATTCTATAGATAAAACAGTTCCTATGGTACTCATTGAGGTGATAATAATTGATAATCAAACCGGTTATCAAATAAATACTGGTATTCAAGCCGGAATTAGTGATGAGCCTGTAAAATCCGGTGGTAAATTATATCCAGGTATTGATTATACTTTTAATTCGGAATCCGTAAATAAGTTGCTTAACAGCTTTAGTGGGTTTGGTTTTGTAAATATGGGGAAAGTTAGTCCAAATTTTTATCTCACAATACAGGCAATGGAGGAGGCAGGATTGATCAAGGTCAGATCAACCCCGAAACTGTCTACCTTAAATGGCCACGAGGCAACAATTTCAATTGGCAACACAGAGTATTATGTAGAAGAAAGAACAGATTTTATCATTAACCAGAGCACTTCTCAAAAGACCACAGAGATTTATCAATCTGTAACTGCAGAATTTAAGCTGATAATTCAACCAATTGTATCTGGAAATAATCAGATTACAATGAATGTACAAGTTGATCAATCAGACTTTACCGGTCGAATTTCAAAACAAGCCCCTCCCGGACAAGTATCAAGAAGCTTTAGTTCATTGATAAGAGTAGATAATGAAGAGATGGTGCTCTTGGGAGGACTGGAAGAAAAAACCATTAAAAATACAGGAACAGGATGGCCTCTGTTAAGCAGAATCCCCATATTGAAATGGCTATTTTCAAGTCAATCCAGAGAAAAACAGGATAATAAGTTAAATATTTTCATTAAACCAACAGTGATTCTTTAAACATGAAGTTGTTTCAACATAAAATCCCTGAGGTATATTTATCGATTGAAGTCATGATTAACGATGAAGGTCGGTCTTACAATTATCTTAAAATTCAACGTAAAGGGGACAACATTAAGATAGTCGATAGAAGGTGCGATATCAATATTATTACAGAAATAGTCAATAAAATTGAAACTGGTACTAGAGTCATTATAACTATAAATGGGAGAGGTGTACTTGTTAAAAAGATTGAATTAAAAGATCAAAAGATAGATAAGCATGTCCTTTTGTCAAAATTTTTTCCTCATGCGAATGAAGGAGATTTTATTATCGATACTTTAAAAGTAGATGAAGAAAGCATGCTTGCATCGATTATAAGAAAGGATGTTATCAATGAAATACTTAATTTGTTTGATAAGATAAAATGCTTTATCCTTAAAGTTACGCCAGGTCCGTTGAACATAAGTAATATATTGCCACTAATAAATATTTCTAATCCGAAATTATTAATAGGTGATCATAAGTTTCTGGTTTTGGATGATAGGATAAATGATTATACACTCGCCAGATATCGCAAACAAGAGCAGATGATTTCTATCCAGGGCGAAGTACTAAACGAAAAACTCATAATTGCTTTCGCAGGATTCTTTTCATCTATTACCGAGAACACTTCACAAAGTGATTTGCCAGTTATCTTAAATTCAAGAAGAGAGTTAAAATTTTACAATTATTATAAGCATGGGATTTATTTTCTCAGTATTGCGTTGTTCGCTAGTTTATTGATCAACTTTTTAATGTTCGCTAAATATTCAAATGATAATGAATTACTGGAAGCTGAAGTAGATACATATAAGGAATTAATTGTAGAGGTTGAATCTTTAGAAAAGAGTATAAATTTGAAGAAGGAGTTGGTGAGTACTGCAGGAATTTTGAATAAACAGATCCTTTCCTATTATTTAGATCAATTAGCTGAATGCTTACCTGAGAAGATCGTTCTTCATGATATTTCAGTTTTTCCTGCCGAAATGGATAAACGAACAAAGAAGCTTTCCTTTGATGCCGGAGTTATTTTGGTTGAGGGTGAAACAAACGAACCACTATTACTAAACAATTGGATTTATATCTTAAAGGATAAAAGGTGGATTCGCAAAATTGACATCCTTGAGTTTGATCACAATAAACCCGAAGAAACAGGAAAGTTTAGATTTGAAATTAGTTTGTCGGAAACAATGCCTGGCAATAACAATAAACAATAACATCGCTATGATAAGTCATAAAAAATATTATGAAAATCGGTTTAAATTTTTTATTATAATTTCAATATGTGTATTATTAGTAGCTTACAATTTTGCCATAAAAAAAACAATACGATTAGAAGCCAAGAATAACCAGCTAAGTGAACTAACAAAAATCATCAAAAACGCTCCCGAAAGACTTAAATATATGCGCAATCAGGATAAATATTACAGCAGCTTCATTATTGACAATAAAATGGGAGCAAATAACAGAAATCTTTTGATGGAGAAAACCAGTAAGTATTGTTCGGCAAACAAAATATCCTTAAAAGAGATTCCCTTAGCATCATCGGAAGGTATAAATGACTACCTGATCCAGACTAATAAAATAAGGCTTAGTGGTAATTTTGTTAATCTCTTACAGTTTGTAAACTATATCGAAAAAGAAAAAACATTAGGTTCTGTTCGCTCCTTAAGGTTTTACATTAATAGAGATCCCAGAGTGAAAGACAAGGAACTTTTGCTGGAAATATACTTACAGAGCCTAACTAAAGCAAGTTGAAATGATGAAAAAAGTTAAATACCATAAAAAATTACCTGCCCATATATTATTACTCTTCGTTCTCATTTCTGGGCTTCCTTTTTCGTGTACTGAAATCTTTGATTTTGATTTAACAGATAAAAAGGTAACTCTACTATCTCCTCCCGATAAATTCGAAACCACTAAGGCTAGTTGGCAATTTAAATGGGAGCCTGTAGACTTCGCTGATAAGTATAATATACAAATATCAACTCCAGGTTTTAAATATCCAGAACATCTCATTTTAGATACTACAATTTCAAGTTCCCATCTTGACTATACACTTTTTCCAGCTGAATTTGAGTGGAGAGTAAAAGCAATAAACAATTCATACGAGACATATTATTCTGTTTTCAAACTTACTGTTGATAGTACCAGCGATATTTCCACAGAGAATGTTCAGTTGCTTAAACCTTTGAATTTTGACACAACCAATCAATATATTAAACATTTTAGCTGGTTACCACTATATAATGCTTATCATTACAATTTCGAATTATGGTTTGAGGATAATCTAATTGAACAAAAAACTACTTCAGAAGATACTCTTAGAACCACCTTAACTGAAGGTGAAGGAAAATATGTCTGGAAAGTCCAGGGAAGTAATGATAATTCCCAAACAGGTTTATTTGAAAGACATATATTTCTGGATACAACAAATCCGGCCAGACCAGCGCCAATAGAACCAGCTTACAATGCTGTATTATATGATACCATTGTACATTTTAGTTGGACGCGTAATGAGGATAATGGAGCCAGGATATTCGACACCCTATTCATATGGAGAGATAACTTATCCATGGATCCAATTGTAAAAATAGAAGCCGCAATAAATTCTTCTATTTCCGAACTTCCAATGGGAACATATATTTGGTCTGTTAAGTCTTATGATAAAGCGGGCAATCAAAGTACTCTAGGCACACAATGTAAATTTTTAGTAGTTAATGAAAAATAAGAATTCAACATATTTATTAATTGTTTTGGTATTGATAGTATGGGTGGTCATTATATATAGATTGGTAAAATATACATCAGAAGATTCGGTCACATCTTCTTCATTTTCCATGACAAATAAGTCACCGGAGGGGATAATCTTTCCAGATACATTTAATCTTTTGTTAAGTTATAATGATCCCTTTCTCAAAAGAACAACAACTGTTAGGAAGACAAAACCTTTAATAAAAAAGCCGGAAATAAAGCGAGAAAAGGTTGTACAATGGCCACAATTGTCTTATTATGGAATGGTAAAAAGTAGGGAGAATGGAAATAAGACTATAAACATTGCGATAGATCATAGATTTTACATAATGAATTTGGGCGAACTCATAGAAAACATTCAGCTAATGATTGTGACCAGGGATTCAATAATGTTAAAGAAGGAAGGAAATAACAAAGTGATTTACAGGAAATGATTATAGTCTTATTTCCATT
>JBEPWY010000041.1:0-15747 GCA_041642185.1 Marivirga sp. | reverse complement strand
AGTCGTTCATGTAAGCACTTACATTCGGAAACTCCTTAAAATAAGCTTTAATAATATCTGCAGCCTCTGTTCTGGAGATATTGAGGTTCTGCGCCAAACCGAAAGCTGAAATACCATATATAATTCCAAAATTCACTTCTTTGGCTTTTCTTCTCATAGCAGGATCAACCTCCTCCAACTTCACCCCAAAAACTTTCGCAGCGGTAGTGGCATGAATATCCCTTCCGTTCCGGAAGGCTTCCAGCATGGCCTCATCTTTTGAGAAAGCCGCCATTATTCTTAATTCTATCTGCGAGTAATCCGCAGCCATCAATAAATAATCTTTATCACGGGGCACAAAAGCTTTCCTGATCAGCCTACCTTTTTCTGTACGGATAGGAATATTCTGTAAATTAGGATTATTGGAGCTTAATCTACCTGTAGCTACAGCTGCCTGTCTATAGTCGGTATGTACTCTCCCGTCTACTTTACTAATTAGTCTGGGTAGCGCATCCACATAAGTAGATTTTAATTTTTGGTACTCCCTGAATTCAAGAATTTTGGCTGCTATTTTATGTTCGTTCGCCAGTTTTGATAATATTTCTTCTCCGGTAGCATATTGACCGGTTTTGGTTTTTTTAGGCTTATCCACCAATTTCATTTGGTCAAAAAGGATTTCTCCCAGTTGTTTTGGAGAGGCAATATTAAATTCCACACCGGCAATTTCAAAGATTTCAGCCTGGGTATCAGCGGCTGATTTTTCCAGTTCTTTGGACATTAGTCCCAATGCCTGTTCATCTATTTTTACCCCCTCATACTCCATATCTGCCAACACATAAGAAAGTGGCTCCTCTACTTCATGCAGAAGGCTTTCCAAATTATTAGCTTTAATTTCTTTTTCTAAAACATGTTTTAGTTGGAGAGTTATATCTGCATCTTCCCCGGCATATTCAGCAACTACAGCAGCTTCAACATCTCTCATATTACCTTGCTTCACACCTTTTTTACCAATCAGTTCTGTAATGGAAACGGGAGTATAATTCAGGTAATTTTCGGCCAAAGCATCCATATTATGCCTTGTTTCCGGATCTAAAAGGTAATGTGCCAGCATGGTATCAAACATCTTACCTTTTAGATTGATATTGTAATTGCGCATTACCTGAATATCATACTTCAGGTTTTGACCGATTTTCAGAATATTATCATTCTCTAATACCTCTTTAAATTCATCCGCTATTTTTTGTGCTTCTTTTTGATCTGCTGGTAAAGGAACATAATAGGCTTCTCCAGGTACATAGGCAAATGCCAAACCAACCAATTCTGCATCAGTAGGTTCTAAGTCAGTTGTTTCTGTATCAAAACAAAATTCATCCTGTAAAGATAAATAGTAGATAAGATCCTTTCTTAATTCTTCCGTATCAATCAAATGATAATTATGCATAGTATTATGAATCGTCATCTTTTCCTTCGGCGGCTCTTCAGGCAGTGCATTATCCTCAGGTGAATCGCTAAACATAGACATTTGGGCAGGATCTGTTTTGGCGGAAGAAGATTTTGCAGCTGCCGCAGGCTCTTCACCTAATACTCTTTTCATAAGAGTTCGGAACTCCAATTCATCAAAAAGTGCTCTTAGCTCATCTTCTTTAGGTCCGTTATATAAAAGCTTTTCAGGATCATAATCGATGGGAACATTAATATTGATAGTTGCCAATCTTTTAGAAAGTAAGGCCTGGTCTTTAAACTCCTCCACCTTTTCTTTCATCTTCCCTTTTAAATCAGCTGTATTGGCTAATAACCCTTCTACAGAGCCGTATTCCTTCAGGAATTTTATGGCAGTTTTTTTACCCACTCCAGGAATGCCGGGGATATTATCTGACACATCGCCTTCCAGTCCTAATATATCAATTACCTGCTCTACCCGCTCAATATCAAACTTTTTGAGTACTTCGGGAATGCCCAAAACATCTACCCCATTACCCATAAATGAGGGTTTATATAAATAAACATGCTCTTTTACCAGCTGAGCAAAATCTTTATCGGGAGTCATCATAAAAACCTCAAAACCTTGATCAGAAGCCTTTTGGGCAATGGTACCAATGATGTCATCCGCTTCATACCCATCCATAATCAATACCGGAATATCAAAAGCTTCCACAATCTTTTTCACATAAGGAATTGCCACACGAATATCTTCAGGTTGTGCCTCTCTCTGTGCTTTGTAAGCCGGAAATTCCACATGACGAAAAGTGGGAGCGCTGGTATCAAAAGCCACACCAATATGAGTAGGCTTTTCTTTTTTAAGAATTTCCATCAATGAGTTAGTAAAACCCAGGGCAGCACTGGTATTTAAACCTCTTGAATTAATACGTGGGTTTTTACTAAATGCAAAATGCGCTCTGTAAATAAGTGCCATTGCATCTAAAAGGAAAAGTTTTTTTTCGGGTTTGCTCATGGAAATCTTAAAATTAATTATTCTGGATAAGTTTTTAAAGTTAGCAAAACTTTAGGCTTTTTGGAATTCAGAGGTAGAAAAACGAGCAGTTAATTAATGATGACAAGTGATTTCAGAAAAAAAATTATATTCTGTATTTTAAAAACAGATAACTATCTATTCAAAATCACCTTCCGTCAAATATTAGCTCAATTTCAAGTTTAATTTCTGTAACTTCCAAGCAAGATCAATTACATAAAATCATGAACATGAATTTTTTAAAAATTAAAGGGTATAATATCCTACTCATTATAGGCACATTAGTCTTGGTGAGTTCTTGCAAGAATAAACAGGCAAAAGAAACTGAAGAAGTAGAGGCTATTAACATGGCGTATATGGATTCAACCGTGAGACCAGCTGATGATTTCTTCCAATTTGTTAATGGTGGCTGGATAAAAACAACTGAAATTCCTGGTGATCAAGGACGTTGGGGAAGTTTTAACGAACTGAGAGAAAAAACAAACGAGACAGTGCTTAAAGTATTGGAAGATGCTGCAGCGAGTGATAAATACGAAGAAGGAACTGATCAACGTAAAGCTGCTGATTTTTATGCAGTCGGTATGGACTCTCTGCTAGCAGAAAAAACCGGGATAAATCCTTTAAACAATCATTTAGAGCAAATTGCTGCCATTAAAAATGAAGCGGACCTACAAAAATATTTGGCTCAACAGCAAATAATAGGCGGTGGTGCCTTTTTCAGTTTTGGAGTTCTTCCTGATTTGAAAAACAGCAAAGTAATGGCTGCTTATCTTTTTCAAGGCGGATTAGGACTTCCTGACAGAGATTATTATACAAAGGATGATAGTAAATCAAAAGAAATAAGAGCTAAATATCTACAGCATGTGCAGCGGATATTAGTACTTACAGGAGATAGCCCTGAATCGGCAGAAGCACAGACTCAAAACATAATGGATATGGAAACCCAATTGGCGGAAGCTTCCATGACAAATGTAGAGCAAAGGAACATTCCGGCACTCTATAATAAGATGTCGTTGATTGAACTAAGTGAAATTGTCCCTTCTATAAACTGGAAAAAATATTTAAGCGATTTAGGAGTAAAAAACATTGACACTTTAATTGTAGGTCAGCCAAATTTCATGAAAGAATACCAGAAGGTGGTAAATGAAGTTCCTGTTGCAGAATGGAAAGAATATTTAAGATGGAGATTAATCGATAACGCATCTCCTTATCTCAATAATGATTTTGTTCAGGCTCATTTTGATTTTTACAGTAAAGAGTTAAATGGAATTGATGAAATGCGCCCAAGATGGAAGCGTATATTAGCCACTACTAACGGTGCTTTAGGCGAGGCTATCGGCAAACTATATGTGGATGAAACTTTTCCCCCTGAAGCAAAACAAAAAGCTCAGGAAATGGTCGGAAATATTAAATTAGCATTTGGAGACAGAATCAATGCGTTGGACTGGATGTCTGACTCAACCAAAACAAAAGCCATTGAGAAATTAAATGCGCTTACTGTAAAAATTGGTTATCCGGACGAATGGAGAGATTACTCATCCCTTGAAGTTAAAAATGACCCGGAAAACTCATCATATGCTCAAAATACGATGAACGCAACCAAATTTGAATTTGAGTATGAAATTGCCAAACTTGGGGAGCCTGTTAATAAAAAAGAATGGGGAATGAGCCCTCAAACAGTAAATGCTTATTTCAATCCTTTGTTTAATGAAATCGTATTTCCTGCTGCTATTTTGCAACCACCGTTTTATAATTACAAAGCAGATGCTGCTGTAAATTATGGTGGAGTTGGAGCTGTAATAGGTCATGAAATTTCACATTGTTTTGATGATCAGGGAAGTAGATTTGATGCAGAAGGAAATATGAAAAACTGGTGGACAGATGCTGACCTTGAAAATTTTAAAAGTAGAACAGCCATGTTGGTTGCTCAATATGATGCTTTTGAACCACTAGACAGCGTTCATGTAAACGGGGCCTTTACCCTAGGTGAAAATATTGGTGATTTAGGTGGTATTAATGCTGCTTATGATGGCTTACAAAAGCATTTAGCAGAAAATGAAAGCCCTGGACTTATTGATGGATTAACACCAGAACAAAGATTTTTCATGTCGTGGGCCACAATCTGGAGAATAAAATATAAAGATGAAGCTTTGAGAACCCAGGTTTTAACAGACCCGCATTCTCCTGGCATGTACCGAGCCAACGGACCATTAAACAATCTTGAAACTTTTTATAAGGCTTTTGATGTAAAAGAAGGTGATAGAATGTATAGAGTGGACAGCGCAAGAGTAAAAATCTGGTAATTACTACCATAATAGAAAGGTTTGCAATTTAAATAAATTGTGGGTCTTCTTAAAAACAAAAAGCCCGAAATCAGTTTTGATTTCGGGCTTTTTTATGTTCAGAATATATTTAGGGCCTGCTTAAAAAGTCTCAAGTGCTTCATATACAACTGGGCAAAGTGAAGATGTATGTTTATACTTCGAGCTGAAGGCCAGGAAGAAGATGAAGTGCTTGAGGCTAAAGCACCAAAAAATTAAATTTGATTTTTTGGTGCAAAGAATATGAACATTCACACTAAAACACCTTGCACTTGATAAAAACTATAATTGAATAATCATCTTCCAAAGCGATATAAAGTTCATTTTTCTATACTTTTTATTTTTAAGCAAGCCCTATTTATTAATCCTCAATTTTGAATGTAAGCACTGGTCGTTTACTATGGTTTACTACATCTTCAGCGATGCTTCCGCTTAACAAATGCATTAAACCTTTTCTACCATGTGTGCCCATTGCAATTAAATCAATATTATTTTCCTTGGTGAAATCAAGGATTCCTTCTTCTTCATTACTGGCATTGTATACATGTCTTTCTGCATCCAATCCGTAATCCTTCATGTATTTATCCATTTTCTTATGCATGGAAGAGCTGGATTCAAAATTATTAGGTGTATTTACCTTCAACAAATGTATTTTGGCGTTTGAAAGCTCCAGGATCTTCTTCAGACTATTTATTATCCCTGAATCATCGTGTTTTAAAGAACTGGCAAACAATACATTATTCAATTCCGACAAGCTGATTTTATCTTTCAGGGTAAGTACAGGACAAGAAGCATTTCTAACCACTTTTTCGGCATTAGAACCAATTAATATCTCTTCCATACCAGAGCTACCACTTGTTCCCATGACAATTAAATCAGGCTCCAACTCATTAACTATTGTAGAAATATTATAATAAGCATTTCCTGCTTTTAATTCTGTTCTAACATTTACACCTTCCAAAACAGCACTTTCTGAAGTTTCCCTCAACTGAGCTTTCCCTTTTTCCAGCATTTTCATCACAAAAACCCCTTCCATTCCATCTCCATGACTTACATCTCCTGTTACATTGAAGGATGGTTGCTGCCCTGGAATTTCCACTACGTGAAGTAAAACCAATTCTATATTTCCTTTTTTAGCTATTTCTGCAGCTAAATGTAAAGCAGATGCTGCTTGTTCTGAAAAATCAGTAGGTACAAGTATTCTTTTCATGATTATAATTTATAATTAAGTTAATTTTGTAGTGTATACGGTTGTTGTCCTTAAATGATATTAGATGCAAGTAAATTACATTTAGAAAAGAACAATTCCAAATCCGAAGCATAACACAAAGAAAAGCGTAGTAAGTGCTAACTGCTTTAATAAAGGATCAATTTGTGGAGCTGTTTTGCTTTTCCATAAAATGATAGCATGATAAACAAATAAAGGAAAGGATAGAAATACCAGTAAATTCCATTGAGATTGAAAATTAATAATTATAAAAGAAGTTATAGTCATCCAGCTTAAGCCAATTAAAAAGTATTGATAGATTTTAGCATTGTTCTGACCTATTCGAACAGGAATACTTCTTTTCCCTGCCAGTGCATCAGATTTTATGTCCCTTATGTTATTTATATTTAATACGCCCGTTGCCAGAAAACCGCAAGCTATTGCAGGAAGAAAAATAGTTGGCTCTAAAGATTGTGCATGAAGAAAATATGTACCCGTTACACCTACTATACCAAAGAAAAGAAAAACAAATATGTCGCCAAGCCCCATATAACCATATGGCCTTTTACCATTTGTATAGGCTATGGCAGCAAAAATTGCCAGCATACCAATACCCAGAAACACATAAAAAGTAAGCGAGCCAATACCCACTGCAAAGTGTAATAAGAGCAAACCACTGATAAAAGCTAAAATTGAACAAACAATGATGGCATTTTTCATTGAGTTAGAAGAAATAGCACCTTTTTGAACAGCTCTGGACGGTCCTTCCCTGTCAATGCTGTCAGCGCCATGCACCGTGTCTCCATAATCATTGGCGAGATTAGAAAGTATTTGCAGAAAGAGGGTTGTTAATAAACTTAGCACACATACAATCCAGTCGAAAGTGGAGAAAAATGCAGCCAAAAAGCTTCCCATTCCTATACAAGCCAGGGCGAGAGGCAAGGTTCTGAACCTAAAAGCTTCAATCCAGTGTTTTAGCATCTATATTTATAATTTTTCAGCTATTTCACCGGGATTAACCGATGAGGGATAAAAACTCACCTTTTTGCCATCCTCAGAAACTAAATATTTGCAGAAATTCCAATTGGGTTCCTTCCCTGTTTTTTCTTTCAACCATTTATATAAAGGATGTTGATTTTCTCCTACTACATCCATTTTAGAGAATAGCGGAAAATCAACCCCATAATTTTTTTCACAGAATATGGCTATTTGCTGATCGCTACCCGGTTCCTGTCCTCCAAAATTATTGGCAGGAAAACCTAATACCTGTACTTTATCACCAAAGTTTTCATGTACTAATTGCAAGTCTTCATACTGCGGTGTATAACCACATTCAGATGCAGTATTTACAATCATGATTTTTTTTCCTTTGTAATCGGAAAAATCGATCATTTCACCTGAAATAGATTGAATTTGAAAATCGTAAACGCTCATTTCTGTTGATTTTGATTGTGAAAATGATGTATGAACAAATAGTAATAACAATTGAATTAATAATAGCTGTTTAAGTTTCATACAATTTTTTTTTAAGTAAAACGTACTTAATGCATAACTGTTTAAACCGTAATCTCATCAATACTTTACATCTTTTCAGGTACTTCGATACCCAATAAGTTCATGGATGATTCGATTACCCTTGCCACTATTTCAGAGAAAGCAATTCTAAAAGCCAGAGAAGTTGTATCCGACTCATTAAAAATGGAGACTTCTGCATAAAATCTATTGTAGGCTTTTGCCAACTCATAAACATAATTAGCAATTACAGAAGGGGCATAAGCCTGTGCTGCTTCTTCTACCTTATTAGGGAAATCCTGTAAAAGATTCATAACGAAACGCTCTGAGGCTTCCAGGCTTTTTAACTTTGTGGAAACCTCCGGCTCAACACTTATTTGTTTGGCTTTTCTTAGTAAAGCGCAAATACGCGCATGTACATACTGAATAAACGGACCTGTATTTCCTTGAAAATCAATTGATTCCTCAGGATTAAATAACATTCGTTTAACCGGTTCCACTCGCAGTAAATAATATTTTAATGCCCCTAACCCAAGATCTTTATATAATTTTTCAGCATCTTCTTCCGAAAAACCGGAGATTTTTCCCAACTCATCTGTTCTTTGTTTTGCAGTATCAAACATCTCCTGCATCAGGTCATCGGCATCCACTACTGTACCTTCTCTGGATTTCATTTTACCTGAGGGGAGATCAACCATGCCATAAGCCAAATGATAACAACTTTTAGCCCATGCATAACCCAGCTTCTCAAGAATTACAAACAAAACCTTAAAATGGTATTCCTGCTCGTTGCCAACCGTATAAATTTGTTGTGAGATGTTGGGAAAATCTCTGTAACGTAAAATGGCAGTACCTATATCTTGGGTCATATAAACTGAAGTGCCATCTTTTCTTAGCAATAGTTTTTCATCTAGCCCTTCTTCTTTCAGATCAATCCAGATGGAACCATCTTCTTTTTTAAAGAGAATTCCTTGTTCCAAACCTTTTAGCACTTCCTCTTTTCCTAAAGTATAGGTTTCGGATTCATAATATAGTTTATCAAAATCCACACCCATAGTTTTATAGGTAGCTTCAAATCCTTTGTACACCCAACCATTCATGGTTTTCCAAAGCTCCACTACTTCAGGATCATTCTGCTCCCATTTAAGTAACATTTCTTGTGCCTCCAGCATAATAGGAGCCGTTTTTTCTGCCTCTTCTGTTGGTGTCCCTTTCTCCACTAATCCGGC
This sequence comes from Marivirga sp., assembly GCA_041642185.1. Lineage (GTDB taxonomy): Bacteria > Bacteroidota > Bacteroidia > Cytophagales > Cyclobacteriaceae > Marivirga. Next base: position 7,029 of record JBEPWY010000041.1, on the reverse strand, counting down.
TATCTGCTCTTTGTATTTCTGATCAAAAATCACATAATATTTACCCACCAGTTTATCACCTTTCATCGCGGATGATTCAGGAGTTTCACCTTCACCAAACTTTTCCCAGGCCACCATCGATTTGCAAATGTGAATACCGCGGTCATTAATAATTTGTACTTTTTGCACTTTATTACCTGCTGCCTTCAATATTTCTGCTACTGAGTAACCTAAAAAGTTGTTTCTCAAGTGCCCAAGGTGCAATGGCTTGTTTGTATTGGGTGATGAGTACTCTACCATCACCTCCCTACCTGTGGGTTCATGTCTGCCAAATTTAGGTTTAGCATGAATTTGAGCTGCTAATTTAATCCATGTGGCATCGGCAATAGTTAAATTAAGAAACCCCTTTACTACATTATAATCAGCTACCAGCTCTGTTTGCTCTTTAAGGTATTCTCCTAATTTTTCCGCAGTTTGCTCCGGGTTCAATTTTGAAAAACGACCTAATGGAAAACAAACTAATGTATGACTACCTTCAAACTCCTTCCTGGTAGGCTGGAAGTTAAGTAGGTCCTCGTTTATTTTCTGTCCGAATAATTCTTCAAATGCTGATAAGGTGAACTGATTAAGTTCCTTTTCTATACTGAGCATGCTTTTGGGTAATTGTTATTTAAAAAAAAGAGAATATTATGAAGATTTAGGTAGAAAAACTTCCGCCATCATACACCTGGCGCTACCTCCTCCTAAAGCTTCGATAGTATCTAATGAGCTACTGATTATTTCACAATGTTTCTCGATACTCTTTACTTGTTTATCCTTTAAAGATTGATGTGCGGCCCCTGACATGACTAAATAAGGTTTTCCATCAAGAGATTTAACCTGAAGCATATTGCCGGCAAAATGATGTTCCTGATGTTCTGAAATTTCTATCACCTCTTTACCTGTGCTTTCCAGACTTTGAATCACAGCCTTTCTTTCGTTTTCATCATCAATAGCCTCTGAACAAAGAATAGCGAAATTATCTGCCACACACATCATTACATTGGTATGATAAATAGGAAGTCGCTTATTATCTACTGTTTGTTTAGCAATAAATTTAACAGCTTTATAGTCAAATTTCTTGCAGAATTCCTGCAAAATCTTCTCGTTTGTTCTTTCCGAAATAGCTGCATAAACTATACCGTTCGGACGGTCCAAAATCATACTTCCCGTACCTTCCAAAAACCTATTCTCCTCTTCATGAGCAGTAAAATCAACTATCTCTGATATTTTAAGGCCATAATTTTGTTGTAGCTTACGTAAAATATCCTTTCTTCTTTCTACTCTTCTGTTTTCGGCAAACATCGGGTACAACCCTACTCTTCCATCCTGATGAAAGGAAATCCAGTTATTAGGAAAGATTGAGTCAGGAGTATCGGTATCCTCGGAATCATCTATTACAATGACTCTGATTTTTTTAGCTCTTAATTTCTCAACAAACCTGTCAAATTCCTGTACCGCTTTATATTTTACTTCTTCCGGCTTTATTCCGTCTAGTACCCTTTGATAATAGTTGTTAATTGCCGTTTGTTCATTAAACCTGAAATTAATAGGTCTAATCATCAAGATGGTATCAGTGCTTTGTTTTTCCATTTTATTCAAATCTTTAATTAATTTTTATCTCTAATCAAAGGCAGTGTAGAACACCTTAATAAACCTTCCATTTTAGATATTTCTGCGTAAGGAACCCTTTCCACAGTAAAACCTCTCTCTTCCAATATTTTGGCTAGTCTTTCAAAATTCTTTTCCACCACCACTACTTTCGGACTTATAGAAAAAACATTGGAAAACATATTATACATCTCATCTCTGCTGATGTGAATTAAATTTTCTTCTCCAAAATATTCCTGAAGATATTCATAATCTTCCTGCAATTTAAACCCTTCTTTATAAATAATCGCCTGATTCTCACCTACAGGCTGAAAACAGCAGTCAAGATGTAAAGCATTGTCTTTGGCCACTTCATCAGACTTATTCAATTGAAAACCTTTTACTTTTTTGTTTGGAAATTCCTTCTGCAAAAACTCCAAACCAGCTCGATTTGTTCTTGCAACAACATATTTCTCAAAATCTTCCTTTTCGGAATAGCCTACAAATATATGATCTTTCCATGGCATTACATCTCCTCCTTCAATCCTGGCATGCTCAGGGACATTCACCACATTGGGGATTTGATCAACTACGTATTGAATACCTTGAATTTCTTCTTTCCTATCTTTTAAGATTCGTGGTTTGATAAATTTATTCTCAATAACAAAGCCAATATCTCTTGAAAAAATTTGATTATAATTCTCAATTATTTCTGGTCTGTAAACTTTAACATCATACTTTTCCAAAACTTTAGCAAAAGCTTCCATTTCAGCCCTCATTGGTTCTTCTTTAGGATAAGTGCCTGCAGCTATATGCTCTTTTGATTTAGGGTCATATGCATCTTCCATCTTCGGCGCGTCACCCACTCCCTTAGCTGTCCCTAAAATCACTGCCCTCAAAGGCGATGTTTCATCGCCCACGTAAACATCTATCATAAAAAGTATGTATTATAAAGTATGAATTTTATTCTATTTTTAAATGCTAATATTTTAGCTTTGCAAAGATTGTAAATTTATCTCAATTTTGCACGTTACCCTAAAAAACCAAACTTAACTGAATTTAGTTGAATGAAGAATTATATTGACTTAATTGAGCAGACTTTTGAATTCCCTCAACCAGAATTTAAAGTTGAAAACAATGAATTATATTTTAATGATGTCCCTTTAATGGACATTATCAATAAATACGGCACACCTTTAAAGCTGACCTACTTACCTAAAATAAGTCAGAACATTAATAAAGCAAGAGAGTACTTTGCCAATGCATTCAAAAAGCACAACTACAAAGGTGATTACACCTATTGCTATTGTACTAAATCATCCCATTTTTCTTTTGTTATGGAGGAGGCATTGAAGGCAGGTGTGCATATGGAAACCTCTTCTTCTTTTGATATCCCTATTGTAAGAAGACTTGAGGAAAAAGGCGCACTTTCAAAAAAACATTATATTGTGTGTAATGGGTTTAAAAGGCCTCTTTATAAGAAATATATTAATGATTTGATTAATGACGGCTTTGAAAATGTGATACCCGTTCTTGATAATTTAAGTGAAATTGATGCATATGAAGAAGGGGCGACAAAGCCATATAAAGTAGGGATTCGCATTGCTTCTGATGAAGAACCCAATTTTGAATTTTATACAAGCAGGTTAGGCATACGATATAATGATGTAGTAGATTTATACAACGAAAAAATTAAGCCAAGTGAAAAAGCTCAGCTTAAAATGCTGCATTTCTTTATCAATACAGGCATAAAAGATACAGCATACTATTGGAGCGAATTAAGCAGGTTTGTATATAAATATTGCGAACTGAAGAAAATTTGCCCTGAATTGGACACAATAGATATAGGTGGAGGTTTTCCGATAAAAACTTCTTTGGGTTTTGAGTTTGATTATCAGTACATGGTTGATCAGATAGTGGAAAACATTCAATGGATTTGTCAAAAGAACGATGTGGAAGTACCACATATCTTTACTGAGTTCGGAAGTTATACTGTAGGTGAAAGCGGTGCCACTATTTATTCTGTTCTGGATCAGAAACTACAGAATGATAAAGAATTATGGCTAATGATAGACGGGTCTTTTATCACACACTTACCTGATGTATGGGGAATGAACCAGAAGTTTATTTTAATGGCTGTTAATAATTGGGAAGAGCCTTTTCATAAAGTTAATGTAGGTGGTTTAACCTGTGACTCTATGGATTATTATAATTCAGAGGCACATTCTTTTGAAGTGTTTTTACCTAAGGTGGAGCCGGAAACACCCCAATATATAGGCTTTTTCCATACAGGTGCCTATCAGGAATCACTCGGAGGTTATGGAGGAATACAACATTGCTTAATTCCTGCCCCTAAACATGTGCTGGTTGGGAAAGATAAAGATGGAAATATCACTTCTGAACTATTTGCAGAGGAGCAGGATAGTGACAGCATGCTAAAATTACTAGGTTATTAATTAAGCTAACATCAGAGTGAAGGAAAATGTGCTACCCACATTTTCTTCACTCTCTATTTTTAATGTTGAATGATGCTTTTGTAGAAATTCATTAATCAGTTTCAGTCCTAATCCGGAGCCCTTTTCTTTTTGAGTACCCTGCGTGGTGATTTTTTTATCTCCTTTTATAATTCTGTTTTTAAGAGTTTCCGGTATCCCTATCCCATTATCTTTTACTGAAATACTTACTTTATTATCAACCCCTCTTTTAGTGGATATTAAAATTACACCATTTTCGGTAAATTTTACAGCATTCCCTATCAGGTTCCTTATAATAAAATGTAACATAGAGGCATCAGCCAACACCTTAATATCCTCCTCCAGATCTGTTTTAAAAGTTATATTTTTCTTATTAGCTTCTGCTTGAGAAAGCATAACTGACTCAATAAGATATTCATATAATAAAAGAGGCTCTAACTTAAACTCTCCTACACTTTGAGACCACTCTAATAAATTTTCAATTAGATTACTAACACCCTTAATACTTTGCTTTATAACAGGGAGCAACTCTAATAATTCTTCATGTGTGGAATTTTTAAAGTATTCGGAATTAAAATACGATAAAACACTTGATACTGGTGCTCGCAAATCGTGTGAAATGATACTTGTCATTTCAGTATTCATTTTATTCAAATCTTGCAACTGATCATTTTGCTTGGCAATTTTATCTACCTTTTCCTCCAACTGCTGCTTTTTATCTCTCAGCTCAATTAATTTTGAAACCTGATTAGACAATATTTCCAGTGCTTTTATTTGATGCTGAGTCAATTTTTTAGGCACAGAATCAAGCACGCACAAGGTTCCTAAATTAAATCCTTTTTGAGAAACTAAAGGCATTCCTGCATAGAATCGCACATTTGGATCTTCATTCACAAAAGGATTATCATGAAAACGAGAATCTTTAGACGCATCTTCAATTACAAATAACTTATTTTGGTTTATGGCATGGCCACAAAATGAATATTCGCGGGGGGAAGATTCCACTTCCACACCTTTTTTAGCCTTAAACCATTGCCTGTTTCTATCAATTAAAGAAACTAAAGAAATAGGTACTTCGCATATGATAGAAGCTAATTCAACCACCTCATCAAAATCTTTTTCTGCTTCAGTATCAAGAATATTTAGCTGGTATAATTCTGCTATCCGCTCTTCTTCATTATCTGGTATTTTAGGTGCTATCATATGCAAAGTGTTTAAACACGCAGCAAAGGAATTTAAATCCTTTTTACGTTAACTGGCCCACTTCAGACTCTCTGTGAATTTTTTTCACCAATCCTTGTAGCACCTTTCCTGGTCCGCTTTCAATAAATATTTCCGCTCCATCAGCAACCATTTGTTGTACCGATTGGTTCCAGCGTACAGGTGCTGTCAGTTGAGCTATCAAATTAGCTTTAATTGTAGAGACATCTACAGATGGCTCCGCATTATAATTCTGATAAACAGGACATTTTGGTTCAGAGAACTTTGTTTGATCAATTGCTTCTGCAAGTTCTTCCCTGGCAGGCTCCATTAATGGCGAGTGAAAAGCTCCTCCTACCGGTAATGGCAATGCTCTTTTAGCACCTGCTTCTTTCATCTTTTCACAAGCTATTTCTATTCCTTTATTCGAGCCTGAGATAACAAGTTGCCCGGGGCAATTATAATTAGCCGGCACCACAATTTCATCTTCTATAGCAGCGCATATTTCCTCCACTTTTTCATCTTCCAGGCCTAATATAGCAGCCATGGTTGAAGGATTGATTTCACATGCTTTTTGCATAGCTAAAGCTCTTTTATAAACAAGCTTCAAACCATCTTCAAAAGAAAGTGTGCCATTGGCAACCAATGCTGAAAACTCCCCAAGAGAGTGTCCTGCCACCATATCTGGCTTAAATTCAGGATGAACAATGGCATTTATAACGGAATGTAAAAATACAGCTGGCTGGGTCACCTTGGTTTCCTTTAATTCTTCATCGGTACCCTCAAACATAATTTTAGTAATTTCAAACCCTAAAATTTCATTTGCCTTATCAAAAAGTTTTTTTGCTTCAGTATTATTTTCATATAATTCTTTCCCCATTCCTGAAAACTGGGCTCCCTGACCCGGAAATACGTATGCTTTTTTCATATGTAATGATATTATATTTTAAGATTTTAAATTATCGGCAAGTTATAAAAAATATAGAATAGCCTTAAATTAAAAGATGAGAACATTATTCAAGAAACCTGTCTTTTAAATCCGGTGTTGCCATACGGCAGGTTTCTCTTTTACCAAACCATTTATACCTGTTTTTTGCTATTACATCATAAAAAAAATCTCTGATAAAGCGAGGAGTAATTATTAGTGGATAAAGAGCAGACCATGCTCCAGAGAGATTTTTGGTAATTCTGAGGGCCGCACTACTTTTTTCATATATATTTCCATTTTGATAAAGTACAATACTATCCAGTTTTTTCACTTTCTCCTCTCCCAGAAATTTTTTTGCAATATCGGATTGCAAAGGAGCCAATTTATAATAACCTTCAGGGTCTCTTTCTACCACAAAATTGACCGCACTATTACACAAATTACATACTCCATCGAAAAATATAATATTATCATCAGGCATTGTTATCTGATTATTTGCACCCAGCCTTTATAAAATTCCTGCTTATTCTCAGGCCTTAACATGTCAAAAGTTACAAGTGCTTCATAATAATATGTATCTGACGGTAGCTCTTCTCCATTAAAGTTTGTGCCGTCCCAGTTAATATAGAGGCTGTTTTCTCCACCTGTATCGTATGAGTATACTTGCTTTCCATATCTGTTATAAACCTTAAATTCTATTTTCTCCAGAAATCTCGGACATTTATCAAGAGGAATTACTTTTTCGTTTAAAGGTCCAGGATAGAAAGGAGTAAATACATCATTCTTGCCATCTTCATTAGGCGTAATAGATCGGAAGAG
>JBEPWY010000040.1:0-15852 GCA_041642185.1 Marivirga sp. | reverse complement strand
CTTTTTAATTAATAATTGTCAGGAAGTAATTTAACATTTTGTCAATGAATTTTAACTGACATTTAATTTTGTAAATAAGTCGCTATAAATTTAAAATTTTTACTGTTCCACGTGGAACACATAGAAATTAAGATTTGATACAAATTTTTTAAATCGATGATTCGGAAATTATCGCCAACCTTAATTAATCAAGTGAACCAAATATTAAACTAAAGATCAAAATCATGTGTTCCACGTGGAACACATTAAATGTAAAAGAATGTTTCAAAAGTACGACGTAATAGTTGTTGGTGGCGGGCATGCTGGTTGTGAAGCCGCGGCGGCAGCTGCCAACATGGGTTCTAAGGTTTTATTAGCAACAATGAATATGAACACTATAGCTCAAATGTCCTGTAATCCTGCAATGGGTGGGGTAGCTAAAGGTCAAATAGTGAGAGAAATTGATGCTTTAGGTGGGTATTCAGGTGTCATATCTGATAAATCTATGATCCAATTTAGGATGTTAAATAAATCAAAAGGTCCTGCTATGTGGAGTCCAAGAAGTCAGAACGACCGAATGAGGTTCGCAGAAGAGTGGAGATTGCAATTGGAAGATATACCAAATCTAGACTTTTGGCAAGAAATGGTTAATGGGCTCATAATAGAAGGCAATAAGGTAGTGGGTATCGAAACCGGTATGGGTTTGGTGATTAAAGCCAAATCAGTGGTTTTAACAAATGGAACTTTTCTAAATGGATTAATACATATTGGTGCCAAACAATTTGGTGGGGGTCGATCTGCAGAGAAAGCATCAAAGGGAATAACCGAGCAATTAGTTTCATTAGGTTTTGAGGCGGGTAGAATGAAAACTGGAACACCACCCAGAGTAGATGGAAGATCGTTAGATTATACTAAAATGGAAGAACAGAAAGGAGATGAGTTCCCGGAAAAATTCTCATTTTCTGATGAAACTACTGTATTAAAGGAACAAAGAAGTTGTTATATCACTTACACAAACCCACTTGTTCACGAAGTGTTAGAGTCGGGATTTGATCAATCTCCAATGTTCAATGGTAGGATTAAAGGTTTAGGCCCGAGGTATTGTCCTTCCATTGAAGATAAAATTAATCGCTTTGCCGAGCGTGACAGACACCAAATATTTGTAGAGCCGGAAGGATGGAATACTGTGGAAATTTATGTGAATGGATTTTCAACTTCTTTGCCAGAAGATATTCAATATAAAGCATTGAAAGAGATTGAAGGTTTTAACAATGTGAAAATGTTTCGTCCGGGTTATGCAATAGAATATGATTTCTTTCCGCCAACACAACTCAACATCACATTAGAAACAAAACTAATTGAAAACTTATATTTTGCTGGCCAAATAAATGGAACTACTGGTTATGAAGAAGCAGCTTGTCAGGGCCTAATGGCAGGGATAAATGCTCATTTGAAAATAAACAATAAAGAACCGTTTATCTTAAGTAGATCCCAGGCTTATATCGGTGTATTAATTGATGACCTAATTAATAAAGGGACTGAAGAACCCTACAGAATGTTCACTTCCAGGGCTGAGCATAGAATTCTACTGAGGCAGGATAATGCAGATATCAGATTAAGTGCATTAAGTCACAAAATAGGTTTGGCAAAAGAGGATAGAGTTTTAAAAGCTGAAAGCAAACAGAATAATATAGAAAAGATTGTAAGCGATCTTAAAAATATAAAAGTAAAGCCAACTGACATTAATGAGGAATTAAAAAAGCTTAAGTCTGCACAAATAAAAGAGACCACTTCATCATTCAACATACTTAAACGACCAGAAATATCTTTTAAAGAGTTGCGAATACTCGAAAAAGACCTGGGTTTATATATTTCTCAATATGAAGAATCGATATTGGACTCAGCTGAAATTAGTATTAAGTACGAAAGCTATATTGAGAAGGAGCATCAGTTAGCCAATAAAATGAATAGTCTGGAAGATTTGAAAATAAAGGAATCAATAGATTTTAGTTTGATACCAGCATTGTCAACAGAAGCAAAAGAAAAGTTTAAAAAAATTAAGCCTAAAACATTAGGGCAAGCATCACGAATTAGTGGGGTTAGTCCGGCTGATGTATCAATTCTTATGGTTTATTTAGGTAGATAAATATGTACGAAAAGTTAACAGAATGCCCTGTTTGCAGTGGCAATAATATTGAAAATCATAAAATTGTTATTGACCATTCTGTAAGTCAGGAAAGCTTTGTCATTACTAAGTGCCTGGGATGTCAATTTCAATTTACAAACCCACGTCCTTCTGATAAGGAAATAGGAAAATATTATCAATCCGAAGACTATATCTCCCATACAAACAAAGGAAACTCCCCTGTTAATATGGTATATAAATTAGCAAGGATGTTTGCCGTTAAAAGTAAATGTGGCTTAATAAACACTATTAGCAAAGATAAAAAAGGAACATTGCTTGACTTTGGTTGCGGCACAGGATTTTTTTTGAATACCATGAAAAAGAATGGCTGGAAAGTTGTAGGTGTTGAACCAAACCCTGAGGCTAGAAAAATTGCGCTTGAAGATACAAAGGAGAGTATCGCATCAGGTATAAATTCTGAAGAAATAAAGAATAAGAAATTTAATATAATTACATTATGGCATGTGCTCGAACATATACATGATTTAAATGATACAATAACTTCTTTAAAATCATTATTAAAAGAAAAGGGTAAAATAATAATAGCTGTTCCTAATATAAACAGTTTAGATAATGAACTATATAAAGAACAATGGGCAGCATATGATGTACCAAGACATTTATACCACTTCAATCCTGATACTATGAAAACTTTAATGCTAAAGCATGGTATGAAAGTAAAAAATATATATCCTATGATATTAGATGCCTATTATATAAGTTTATTAAGTGAAAGATATAAAACTGGTAAATCTAATTATTTAAAATCTATTATAAATGGCTTTAAATCAAATAGTTATGCTATAAATAACAACAATAATTTCTCAAGTCTTATCTATGAAATTAAAAAATGAATAAATTAATAACATCCATCCTTATACTTATCTTATTTGCTTGTGCAACGGTACAATCTCCAGTTGGTGGGGAAAAGGACACCAAACCCCCTGAACTTTATGAATCAACACCTAAAGATCAAAGTATTGGTTTTGAGGGGAAAAAAATAAGATTATATTTTAATGAGTGGATGGAGGCTGATAATCTTAATAAACAACTAATTATAACTCCTAGAACAGATATAAAATATGAACATACTCTCAAAAAACAGGAATTAATAATTGACCTTGAAAAGACCTTACAAGATTCTACAACTTATACATTTAACTTTAGAAAAGGATTAAAAGATATAACGGAGGGTAACCTATGGCAAGATCCAGTTTTAGCATTTAGCACAGGAAGCTATATGGACTCACTGAAGGTGTCAGGCACAGTAATTGATTTAAAGACCAACCAGGCTGTTAAAGAATTTACAGTAGGGCTTTACGATGCTAAGTATGATACAGCTAACCTAAGACAAGGAGAACCTGTTTATTTTACTACAACAGATGAGGAAGGGTATTATTTACTTCAGAACTTAAGGCCTGGACAATATAAATTATATGCATTTAATGATAAAAATGACAATCTCACAAATCAATCTGCCTCAGAACCCTATGCTTTTTACTCGAAAGAAATAGATCTAAAAGATTCCATTGCACCAATACTTTTGAATAGTTATAAAAATAATGAAGACACTCTAAAACTAACTAAAACAGGACCAATAGGTAAGGATTTCCTAATAACTTTTAATAAAGGCATTCAAAACTTTTCTATTATTAATTCTAATGATAGTTCTCAATTCATATATGTAAATAATGAAGAGAATTCTCAAAAATTAAGGGTATACAAAGAAAACTTTCCAGAATTAGAATTTGAATATGATTCTATCGCATTATATGTAAATGTTATAGACTCAATAGGTATGTCATTGAAAGATACGGTATATGCTAAATACAGAGAAAGTAGAATAAAATCAGAAGAATTAAAAATAACACAGATGCCAGAAAAGAATATAAAATCTGGCGAACAGCAGTTGATTATAAACTTTAACAACCCAATAAAAAATATTAATACCGATTCGATTTTTGTTAATTACGATTCTATCTTAGTGTATTCCATTACAAGCGATAAAATTGAATACGGGAAAAATAGAAAAAGTGTAAAAATTAATATCAATCTCAATATAGACAGTATTGATAGTATTAAACATCAACAAAAAGAGTTGGCTGACAGTTTATCATCATTAAATAGTAAAACCACAAACCCTATTGATAGCTCAGATACTTTAAACACTGACTCAACTGTAAATATAGACAAGAAGGATAAAACAGCATTGAAGGGGCCTAAAATGACTTCCGACAAACAGGGATCACATCAAAGCCAAACAAAAACTATAAATGGTTTACATTTATATTTAGGTAAAGGTGCATTTATAGGAATTGAAAATGACTCAACACAGTCAAATAATGTTGTTTTTGAATTCATGAAAAGTGAGAATTATGGAATAGTAAAGGGGAGTGTTCAAAACAGTAGTAATAATTTTATTGTAGAATTAGTTAATAATAAATATGAAAAAGTGGATAGTATTTCCAATTCAGAAAATTTCACATTCAATTATGTTAAACCTGGAGAATATTACCTTAGAGCAATAATAGATAGAAATAATAATGGAAGATGGGATCCTGGTAATCCACTTTTATTAATACCAGAAGAGGATATAATTTACCTGAATGAAAAAATTACAGTAAAAGCTAATTGGGAAGTTATTGATAAAATAATCGACTTAGGTGAGGAAAATAGTGTGGATAACAGTGAAGAAAACAATGACTTATAAACATTCATTCACAAGAGATAGATGGAAAACTAGATTATCCAAAATAACTCATGATAGCTGGTGGAAAAATCAAATTAAAAGTAAGCTTACCCACACTAACATAAAATATTTATTTTACTAATGAGTTATTAACAATCCAGAGGTTAAATGTTAATTAGTTAAAAACCTGAATATTATGTGTGGGTAATTTGAGCGGGAACTATTAGTTGATTAACATTATTAAATAGCTAAGGATTTTTTAAATACTTTTCAACATATCAACAGCCTTAATAATTAATAGTAATTTAAATAATATATAAAATATAAAATATAAGGGTGTGGATTGTGTGGATAAGAAAATGCAGAGCATTAAAAATAAATCAAACATGAAGGTCTTAAAACTATTCTTCTTTTTTGTTCTTATTAGTTTTTGTGGTGGAAAAATTTCCGCGCAAATGAATAGTAATGTTGCACTAGCAAATGAATATTACAAACAAGGGGAAGTAGATAAGGCATTAAAGTTATATTTCCAATTATCTAACAATGCAGAAAATATAGCATATATCCACAATAATTTTTTAGAATTGTTAGAAGTAAAGAATTTAGAAAAAGAAGCCGAAAAATACTTAAAAAAAATACGCACCCAATTTCCAGCTAACTTACGTTTTGATGTCGATCTGATAGATTTTTATATAAATAATAATGATAGCTTAAAAGCCAATAAATCTTTTGAAGATTTAAAAAGTAAAATCATACAGCAACCTGCACTTTTACAATCCGCCGCTCAATACTTGGTAAACAAACAACATAACGAATATGCGGAAGGATTATATTTAGCCGCTCGTAAACAATTAAGAGATCCCACAGCATTCAGCGTTCAATTAGCAACCTTATACAGATATTCTAACCAGAAAGATAAAATGGTGAGTGAATATATTGTTTATGCTGAAGAAAGACCGAACAACCTCAGGTATGTGAAAAATATGCTCCAATTAGCGCTTACTGAACAAGAAGATTTGGAAGATTTAATAGAATATTTAATGGCCAATATTCAAAAAAATGCTGGTAACGAAGTTTATAACGATTTATTAATATGGGCAAATCTACAGATCAACAACTTTTTTGGTGCCTTTATTCAGGCGAAAGCGATTGACAGGCGATCAGGACTAAAAGGCGATAACAGCATTGAAATTGGCCAAATTGCTTTCGAAAACAGAGAATTTGAAGTAGCAGAAACAATTTTTAAATATGTAGTGGATAACTATCCTGATTCAAGAAATTATATTTACTCAAAACAGATGCAAATACGAAGCAAGGAAAATCTGATCAAGAATAAATTTCCTATTGACACAACTGCTATCCGTAATTTGGCTAATGATTATGCACAATTAATTGATCAAACAGGTCTTTCTCGCTATACTTTGGAAGCTTATCGTCAGAAATCACTATTACACGCTTTTTATTTACGAGAGCCAGCAAAAGCTGCACGTATTCTCAATCAAATTATTAATGTAAATAATGCAGATCAGGAAATTGTAGCGAAAGCAAAATTAGATTTAGGAGACATTTATATCATATTAGAAGAGCCTTGGGAGTCAGTTTTACTTTATTATCAGGTAGAAAAATCTCATAAAAATGCTCATTTGGGGGAATTGGCAAAATTAAAAAATGCAAAATTATCATACTTTAAAGGTGATTTTACTCTGGCGCAAGAACATTTGGATATTCTAAAAACAGCCACCAGAAGGGAAATAGCGAATGATGCTATGGATTTAAGCATCCTTATTAAGGATAACACTATACTTGATTCTACACAAAGTGCATTAAGAGAATATGCCGCGATTGATTTATTGCTTTATCAGAATAAAAGAAAACAAGCAACAGAAAGATTGAATAGTATGTTAGTTGAACATGCTGAACATCCTATAAAAGATGATGTGCTATGGTTACTGGCAAAAATTAATAAGGAGAAAGGCAATTATCAAAGTGCAATTGAAATATTGAATGAAATAATTCATGAGTTACCCTACGACATTTTAACAGACGATGCTTTATTTGAGGTGGCAGTAATTTATGAAGAGCTATTAGAAGATACTCAAAAAGCAAGTGAGATATATCAACAATTGTTAAAAGATTATCCCGGTAGCATTTTTGTAGCGGAAGCTCGAAAAAGGTTCAGAAAAATGAGAGGAGATTTTGTCAATTAAACACCCTTCAATATTTGGCTTTTAAATTAAGAGGAAGTTTTTCTTATAGTTAATGATGGTTATCATTTTTTTCTGTAAATTTTGAAAAAATTATTCATGGAGCCTACAAGAATATTCGATTTACTTGATTACCAAAACAAAAGGAATCCTTTAAAAGACGCATTAGCTAATAAAGTTGATGGCAGATGGATAAAATGTAGTACAGAAGAGGTTATCAGTATTGTAAATGATCTTTCTAGAGGTTTTATTGAATTAGGCTTAAAAAAAGACGATAAAGTAGGTATCGTATCTAATAACAGGCCGGAATGGAATTTTGTGGATTTAGCATTACAGCAAATAGGCGCAGTTAGCGTTCCAATGTATCCTACCATTACAGAAAAAGATTATAAATATATTTTTGAAGATTCTCAACAAAAATATGTTTTTGTATCCGATGCTGATTTGTACCAAAAAGTAAAAAATGCAGCAGAAGGAATTGAAATTATTAAAGAAATTTATTCTTTTGATGAAATTGCAGATGTACCCCACTGGAGAGAGGTTAAAAAATTAGGGGAGAATAAAGATACGGATTTAGCACCTTACAAAGCTGCTGTTGCTCCTGACGATTTACTAACATTAATTTATACATCAGGGACTACAGGAAATCCGAAAGGAGTTATGCTTACCCACAATAACATCCTTAGTAATGCTATTGCCGTGGGAGAAAACCTACCGAAGGACAAAGGAATTAAAACCGGCCTAAGTTTTTTACCATTATGCCATATTTTTGAAAGAACCACTATATATTTTTATTTGTATCGCGGTATTTCAGTTTATTATGCAGAAAGTATTGATAAAATAGGCGAAAATTTGAAAGAGGTGCAGCCTCAAATGTTTTCTACTGTACCCAGACTGCTGGAAAAAATTTATGATAAAATTGTAGCGAAAGGCACAGAGCAAACAGGGGTTAAGAAGAAACTGTTTTTTTGGGCTCTTAATTTGGGTCACAAACTGGATAAACAAAAAGATCAGGGGATATGGTATAATTTTCAATTGAAAATAGCCAATAAAATTATTTTCAGTAAATGGAGGGAAGCTGTTGGTGGTAAAATTGTGTTAATTGCCTCTGGAGGAGCTGCTTTACAACCAAGATTAGCCACTATCTTCTGGGCAGCACAAATACCCATTCTTGAGGCATATGGATTAACCGAAACATCACCGGGTATATCCTTCAACCGATATGAAAACGAAAATTTGCGAATAGGTACTGTTGGGCCAGCTTTGCCAGGGATTGAAATAAAAATTGCTGCTGATGGAGAAGTATTAGCAAAAGGTCCTAACATTATGACAGGCTATTATAATCAGCCCGAAAAAACAGCTGAGGTGATTGATGCAGAGGGATGGTTCCATACTGGGGATATAGGTGAAATAGTGGAAGGTAAATTTTTAAAAATTACTGACCGTAAGAAAGAAATGTTTAAAACCTCTGGTGGTAAATATATTGCTCCACAACTAATCGAAAATAAATTAAAAGAATCTACTTTTATTGAGCAGGCAATGGTGATAGGTGATGGGCAAAAATTTCCAGGAGCGCTGATTATACCAAATTTTGATAATCTGAAAGAATGGTGTAAACACAAGGAAATTTCGTATTCTACTGATGCAGCGATGGTGAGGGATGATAGGGTACTTAAAAAACTAGATAAAGAAGTTCAAAAAGCAAATGATCAATTTGCACAATGGGAAAAAATTAAAAGAACTATTTTAATACCCACTCAGTGGACAGTTGAGGCAGGTGAACTTACGGCTAAACTAAGCTTAAAAAGAAAAATAATAGAAGAAAACTATAAAGCAGAGATGGATTCTATCTATCAAGCATAGAATGATCATTGGTTTTAGAACATTCTTGCTTCTTATCAGGTATTATATACTGGACACTTTCTGATAAATTAAAAAATTAATCTGAAATGAAATGAGCAAAAATATAGAATCCCTAACCCCGATAGCAATCGGAGCAACTGAGGGATAGCTTGTCTGCCTCTGGCAGGAATAGATTTATTAGAATTCGATACCGTTAAGACGGCACAACTTGAGACCATTAAAAATAAACATATACAAATGAAAAGCATTTTCTATATCTGCACACTTTTCTTTTTTTTGCAAATTAACACTGCATGCTCGTCTAATCAATCGGAAAAAAAAGATACTGATTTTGAAGTAGTTACTATTGCTGAGGGAATTGATGTTCCATGGGGAATGACATGGCTACCGGATGGGAAAATGCTGGTTAGTGAAAGAAGCGGAAAGATATTTGTAATAGAAAACGATTCACTTACCGGTGAATTATCGGGTATACCGGAAGTTTATAATAAAAACCAGGGAGGCTTGCTTGATATAAAAACCCATCCTGATTATGAAAATAATGGATGGATTTATTTGAGCTATTCCAAACTAGGGGATGGAGGGGCAAGCACGGCTATAATGCGTGCTAAAATAGAGGGTAATCAATTGGTCTCAAAAGAACTTATCTACGAATCGTTTCCTAAAACCACATCCGGAGTCCATTTCGGATCAAGAATTGCATTCGATGATAAAGGATATATCTTTTTTTCTATTGGGGAGCGAGGAGTGATGGAAAACGCTCAGAAGCTAACAAATCCTTTTGGTAAAGTACACAGATTACACGATGATGGCGAAATACCTGATGACAATCCTTTTGTTTCTAATCCTGAGGCCACTCACAGCATTTGGACTTACGGAAACAGAAACATACAAGGCATGGGGTTTCATCCTTCCAGCGGCGAGCTTTATAGCCATGAGCACGGGCCACAAGGAGGGGACGAATTGAACATCATGATAAAAGGCGAGAATTATGGTTGGCCAGAGGTGACTTATGGTGTCGATTATGGAGGCGGTATCATTTCAGAAAAAACCACCAAGCCAGGCATAAAAGATCCAATTCATTATTGGGATCCATCCATAGCACCTTCTGGAATGACTTTTGTAAATAGTGAACGCTATCCTGAATGGGAAAACAGTATTTTATTAGGTGCAATGAAATTTCAATATCTCCTCAGAGTGGTACTGGATGATAAGAGCTTTTCAAAAGAGGAAAAATTATTGGAGGGAATCGGCAGAGTTAGACATGTAGCCCAAAGTCCTGATGGATATATTTATGTAGCAGTAGAAGGCGGAAAAATATTGAAACTAGTACCGGAGGAGTAAGTAGCTTCATTGGTAAACAATCGAAATCAAGTTTAAAACGAATATTGGCATATGGTTCACCAGCGGTAAATCAGCATTTGAATAGGGGAAGCCTTGGTTTAATTAAAACCCAAAGAGATTAAATATTCTTTAATTAAGGATTTTCGGTAAATTCTCCCTTTACTTTCATATCCAATTTTTTCTGACAAAATTCAATAATCTTTTGCTGAGCCGTTCTCCAGTCCTTAGACTTTATATCACTTCCAATAAAATGGGAGCCAGGCTTTTCAAGTTCCACCAACTCAACTAATGAATCAGGAGTGGAGAACAGTTTATGAACTTCAGGATAACGACTGATTTGTACTCGCTTATCTTCCTGAATAATATTTTTGTGATAAAAAAGTGTTATTACCGGAATCTTTATTTGTTTAAATATTTCATCCCGCATGCTTGTATTTACTAATACTTGCAAATTGACTAATGCCTCCGAAGGATATATGGTATCCCAGTATTTTTTTGATATCTCTTCTTTGTGTTTAATTTTTCGGTTTTCTCCTAACGATACAAGTTTGGCTATTTCAAAACCCCAATTCGTATGTAGCAGGAAAGCTCCGGTCTGATCATCTTCAATATTTGGGGAAATATTAATTATTGCATGAACAGAGTCAGGATAAGTAGCGGCAAGCTTTATGGCCAAAGTACCTCCTGTAGAAGTACTCATAATTATTACTTTTTTTCCAATTCTTCGACCGATAGCTAATGCCTCTTTAGCAGATTCCCAAGCAGCATCAGGAGAAAAATCTTCTAAAGCTGCTTCAGCTTTTAAACCATGTCCTGCCCAACGGGCCAGAAAAATATTTGAATTAAATGTATCGGCGACATTAACATTTACCGGATAACCATCTCTATAACTCCCGGCAAACCCATGCAGATAAATAAAGCTGTACTCTGTAACATGAACCGAATCTTTATACCACTTAATTCGGGCCTGATTATCTTTTCTTACGGGTAAGACGGCTTCTTTTTTATTAATAAAACTTTCTACTTCGTTCAATTGTTGAGGTAATTCAGGCCAATTCTCATTATAAATAGGCTTAGGAGGTTCCGGGCCACTTATGTAAGTCACAAACAGAACCACAATTATTATTACTATTGGTATCCAAACTTTCTTTTTCATGTGTATATAAATGTTTTTTAGTTACCACATGGAATAGTTCAGCCGTTAGCAAAACCTAAAACCATCACATTTCCTTTTAATATTCATGCTCGGTTGGTATGCTGCGTTTATGACTATTTCATGTGTATAAGTTGTAGCTATCGAGATCGCCTTCGCGACATTTATTCTCATTTCATAAAAAAAACAAATACTAAATAAACTTGAAATAGATAGGGTTTTCGACCAGCCTAAAGTTTGGTGTTTAAGTATTAAAAAAAACAAGCACCTAAATCTGTGGAAAATTAATGTGATATTTTACCGCAAAAATTCTTATTGTAACAATAAAAGAAGCGGAAAAAATGAAGTTCCAATCCCTCGGCACATCTAAAAAATTTAATACAACATAAAACAAACCTCCTGCCAAACAGGCACTTGCATATATTTCTTTCCTGAACAAAACAGGAGTTTCATTTATTAAAGTATCTCGGATGACACCTCCAAAAACGGCAGAAAACATACCCATTATTGCTGCAATTTCCCACCGAACGCCCAATGATAAAGCTTTTTCTACACCAGCTACGGTAAAAAGTGCAATACCCATAGTATCAAAAATGCTTAAAGTTCTTCTTAATTTTTGCAGTATTTTATTGAAAAAACTGGCAATTAAAATAGCTACTAAAATGGTATATATAATATAAATATCTGTGATCCACGTAAGCGGATAACTTCCTAAAAGAATGTCCCGTAATGTACCGCCACCTATTGCAGTTATAAAACCTGTAAAGCCCGCGCCAAACCAATCTTCGGATTTTCCCTGAACAGCCAGGGCTCCAGAAATAGCAAAAGTAAAGGTCCCTACCAGCTCAAGAATGTATTGAATATTCATATCGAAAATTTCGCCAAAGTTAATGTCTTCAACCGAAAAAGCTTAATAAAATATCAATGGTTTTTTTGAAATAAAAAACTATTACAAAGGGTTAATACAAAAATAAAAAAACATGAAATCAGCATTCTGCAGAAAACACCAACAAACTATAATTATTATTTCAATCAATGAAAACGCTATTCAAAACAATAAAGGAGAATGATATGGTTATCATTCCCCTTTCTTCAAAACGTAAACTATAACTTTCCTTTACCTCTCAATTATAATAATTTCCTCATGTAGAAAATGATTTGGTTTGCCTACACCACCTGCAATTGCTGCAACTATGGCGCCGATAAGTAAAGCAACAAAAGTCCATATGGCTGCTGAAGAACTAGCCGAAGCAATTTCTTGCCCGGTTTCTTCAGCTTCTTGCTTTAACTGCTGCCATTCTTGTCGCACTTTCTCCGACTGCCTTTGTAAAACATCAGTAACTTCTTCCACTTGCTGTTGCGATAAATTCGTCTCTTGAATTACTGCCATTTCTATCTCCTGCCTCGATGGGTTATTATTGAACTCCCCATCTTTAATAAAAACATTTCCAGCTATTGCAGTAATTTGAGATGCTGATAATTGAACATCCTGCCTTACTTGTTGTAAAGTATCTTTCATACCTAATTGCTTAAGTGCCTGGTTTACCTCTGGTTGCACCCCTTGCATATTTACATTTTGAAGAATATCAGATTGTCCAATATTTACATTAGAAACGGCTTTATTTAATCCTGAAACTGTTCCTGAAACAATTGAACCTACACCGCTGATGACAGATCCCACGGCAGTAGTAAAAATCCATATAGAAATAATGGTATAAAGGCACCAGGAAACTATGCCATGTAAAACACCACTTTGCTGGTGTGGAATTCCTGCCATACGGCCCGCAACATAAGCCCCAGCAAATATGGCTATAATATTACTAATTATCCACCAGATCAGTGCTCCGGTGCCAAGACCCTGAAAGGGCTGTGCTTCGGTTTCAGGATTAATTGAACCTAAGCCAAAACCAAGTCCTAATAAGTTGAGTAGCATCATGGCGACGAGCATAACAATAGCCCCTGCAATAATTGCCCCCCAGTAAACTCTCTTTACTTTAATGTCGCTGCTTTGGGCGCCAACACTTTCATCATAATTTGCAACAGGTCTCATAGCGTAATTTTTATATGTTTGATAATATAGATGATAGTTTAATAGAAAAACGTGGGTTTTACCAAGAGGGTTTAGTATTAGCACAGATATTAACACCTGTATCTAATGACCAGACTTTATACAATAAAATTAAAACTTGTATTCAACAGGATATTAAAATATCACAGTTATATGAATACCTTTCCTTTTATATTTGAATCAAAAGAATAATATGTTAAACGAGTCACTAAAATACAAAAAGACCTCAAAATCAAACCTATTGAGGCTTTAGAGAACTTGAAAATTGGTGTTACAAATAGGGTCTCTTAAGCGATCTTATTCACCAAATCTTTTAAATACTCATATTGTAGTTTATGTTCATTGTTAATTAGGGTCTGCTTAATAAGTCTTAAGTGCTTCATATACAACCGGGCAAAGTGAAGATGTATGTTTATACTTCGAGCTGAAGGCCAGGAAGAAGATGAAGTGCTTGAGGCTAAAGCACCAAAAAATCTAATTTGATTTTGGTGCAAAGAATATGAACATTCACACTAAAAAACCTTGTACTTGCTGAAAAACTATAATTGAATAATCATCTTTCAAAGCGATAAAAAGTTTATTTTTCTATACTTTTTATTTTTAAGCAAGCCCTAATTAGGAGAAAGAGTTTATCAAAGAAAGTTGTTTTACCAGATAGAGATACATCTTTTGGAGGTAGGGCAGTCATATATACTATTTTGCTTGCAAAATAGTATAACATTTAAAACAATGGATGCAGGAGTTAATCACAAATTAAAGCCAATAATATAATTGTCAATTAAAAAATTACCTACTAATAGGAGCTTTTTCCATGGTACAAGTATAATATTTGAGAGAGATCCAGATAGCTTGCTCGCCTCTGGCAGGAATATTTATTGAGAATTCCATACCGCTAAGGCGGCACAAGTTGTTTCAATTAAAAAACTAATGTATATGAAAAAGGCATATCCAAAACCCAATTAAAAGAATATATTAACAAAGTGACAGCAATTATGCATAGGAGCTATTTATATGATTTAACCATTGAAACTGTGAGGGAAGAGATACTAGCAAAAAGGATTAACAATCAAAAAATATTAGGATCAAAAATTATGGCTATATTTCATCTGTGCTGTAAGAGGTGAGGTTAGCAGCGGCATTTCTTAACGAAGTTCTAATGTTGATTGTGCCGCAATTGCCAATAAATCTAAACAGTCCGTCTTAGTTTTTCCTGTTCTGCTATACAAGCCTTTTTGCTGTGCTTCCATCTTTTATGACTCCATAACCAGTATTCCGGTTGCTGTCTAATTTTTTCCTCCAGCATTTTTGTGCTTTTTTCAGTTATTGCCCCCATTGGTAATTTTGATGGATTTTCACACACAAGCTCATACTCCACTTCATAATAACCCCTCTTAATTTTACGGATGTTTCCTAGAATCACAGGCAAATTATGATCCCTTGCAAATTTCTCAGCACCAAACTGAACGGCTGTTTCCTGATTAAGGAATTTCATCCAATAAGCACGCTGACTTTTCCTAGGACATTGATCTATTCCAAAAATAGACATTCTCGGACCTTCTGATGTTGCATATAATTCCTCTTTTTTAGTTGTAGGTATCATTTTCAAACCAAAGCGACCTCGGCTTTCTCTCATTAATTTATCAAAAAACTTATTACTAAGTCGTGTATAAAGCGCCACAACAGAATGATCAATTTGCATTGCACAGGCTACGGCATATAACTCCCAATTACCATTGTGACCACCGACTGTTACTATACTTTTGCCCTCCTTAAAAAAACGATTGGGTAGTTCAGGATTGCGAATTTGCATTCTTTCCAGACTTTTTTCCGCAGAAATGGTGAAAGTTTTTAGGCTCTCCACAAGCAAATCACACAAATGCCTGTAGAATCTCTTTTCAATTCGTTTAATCTCTTTTTCGGATTTTTCAGGGAATGAATTATTTATATTAGCTTGCACCACTTTTCGCCTGTAGCCTACTACTCTATAAATAATCAGGAAAATAATATCCGATATAAAATACAAAACAGGAAAGGGTAAATACGAGATGGGGAGAATAAAGAAGTAATATAGAATGAAATTTTTCATATTTAACCCTAAGGTAACTTAAGTGTTCCAAATATCAAAAAAAATTATGTTGCTACACGAGTCATGAAAAGCGATTAAATAAAGAAAAAGCACAATGTTTTATACAAGATATCCTGTCCAAAAAGCAGGGACCATTCTCCTTATTAATAATCAAAGCCAGCAGTATTTTAATAGAATTTTTATTTTTCAATAAACTTAAACTTTTACTTTATTATATTGAGCTGTATGAAAGCCGGAATTTAACAGCTGCTTAATGTAAGAAAAATCAAATAAGACTTAAA
>JBEPWY010000039.1:10708-15915 GCA_041642185.1 Marivirga sp. | reverse complement strand
CCTGATAAACCCTGAAAGAAGTATTCCTTATGGAGTGCAGGCTATCCATGGCATTAATGATGCTATGGTGGCCGATGCTCCTAAATTTTATGAAGAAGCAAAAACAATCTATGAATTATTAAAGGACAACATCTTTGTTGCCCATAGTGTCAACTTCGATTATTCATTTGTTCAAAAAGCTTTTGTTGACTTAGGTTTTCCACTCAAGCTTAAAAAGTTATGTACAGTACGCCTGAGTAGGAAAATATTTCCCGGATACAAAAGTTACAGTCTAGGCAATTTATGCGACCATAGAAAAATTATTATTAATGATCGACACCGTGCTTATGGAGACGCAATAGCTACTGCGGAATTATTTACACAACTAATATCCAATGATTCGGAAAGAATTATTGAAAAAACATTGATTAAAAATGCCAGCAATGTTAATATACCTGAGAATTTAGACAAAGCCACATATGAAGAGCTACCACAAGCTGCAGGTGTGTACTACTTTCTTAACAGCAAAAGCCAAATTATTTATGTGGGCAAAGCAAAAGACATAAAAAAAAGAGTGAGTTCACATTTTGGTGGTAATAAAGGAGAAATTGCTAAACAAGCTTTTCAAAAAGATATCTTTCATGTGGATTATTTACTAACTGGAAACGAACTGATTGCCCTTCTACATGAATCCTATGAAATAAGAAAGCACTGGCCGAGACATAACAGAGCTCAAAAAAACAATAACCCGGGTTATGGTATCTTTTTATATGAAGACAGGCTGGGCTATCAAAGATTACAAATTGGAAGAAAACAAATCGGAATGAAAACCTTAATGCGCTTTTCAAATCATGCCGGTGCATTTCAGTTTTTAGTAGATAAAAGTAAGTTACTGAAGATTTGTCCTAAAATGGCAGGATACCAGTCCTCCCCTTCTGAATGCTTTGATTATAAAGTAAAAGAATGTGAAGGAGCCTGTGTAGGAGATGAAAGCGCAGAAAATCATAATAAAAAGATACGTGCATTTATTGAGCTCTGTGATTCAGAAAAAAGCGATTATATTTTTATAGGGAAAGGCAAAAACCAAGGAGAAATCAGTATAGTAATGGTGGAATCAGGCATCTATTTAGGTTATGGTTTTCTGAATAGAGAAGATACTATTAATGATTGGAATGAACTGAAAAATTATCTGCAAAAATTCCCCGATCATCCTGAAATTTATAAAATACTGAATAGTGAGGCAGCCACTAAAGGATTAAAAAAGATAAAAAAGAATGATTGGGTTCAACAGAAAATCCGATTAAATCTGGCGAGTTGAAAAAATAGGATATCTTTTAATTTCCAATCATTTGCTATTATAATTCAAACTAAATCCATTTACCACAAAAAACACTTGATAAAAAGTTGTTGAATAAGCTTCAAAAAAACCTATCCTTAAATGACACTGTAAATGACCAGTTACAGCATCAGATTACTATGCTTGAAAAAGAACTGGAACAATTAAAAAGCAAAACCGAGCAATTTGAAATGCTTGTCCGCAGAAATCTATATTTTGAAATAGACCAGATTGCCAAATTATCGGAGTTGTATAAGCAACATAAAAAAGAGAAAAAGAATAAGCGTCGTGAGCAAAAGAAGAGAGGCAAAAATTATAAAGAACCTAATCAACTTCTCCGCCCTAACACAAGGTTTAAACCCGTTCCCAAAAGTGAACCTGAAAGTCAGATAGAACTGAAGCGCATATATAAGGAAGCTGTAGTTCAAGTGCACCCAGATAAAATAAGCCAATTTAATGAAGTAGATCAGATCCAGAATGCCTCAGAATTGACGGCACGTTTAAATAGCATTTATAAAAGTGGTGATTTGGATGAGCTGGTATATTTTTATCACCATGTAATATTAACAAACAGTTCAGATGATTATCTACAATTTAGTAAGGTTGACGATAAACTTAAAATAGATTCACTTCAGAAGAAAAAAGAGCGTTTGCAGGCTGAGCTGGAAAAGATTAAACAATCCTATAGCTTCCATATAATAGATAACTATCGAAATCCCACAGATTTCATCGATGAATTACGGTTACAGTTCATTGATAAAATTAAACAGTTGGAAAAAAGAACACGGAAAATAAAGTGATTAATGCTCGGATGTGGAGATAAATCAGATGGTAGATTACAAAATACTTTCTTTACCCAATTAAATCCCAAAAGGGTAAGTGTCAGGCACTTCATCTACTCTTCCCTTAACTTCCAAAGCACTTAGTTCCCTACTTTTATTAAAGAAAACAAAAGCATCATAACGCTTCGGTATAACTGAAGGCACATAATTACCATACCTTTCGAGTAATGGGTGATAGACCACCCCTACCGCCCTATGCGGTACTCGCCCCTGTAGTTCAGGATGACGCCGCAAGTCGTCTGAAAAAATAAAAAATTGCTTTCCGGCCAGATGGCACATCTCTTCCCAACTACCAGGTCGACCCATTGGCAAATCCATTAATTCAACATCTGCGCCCCAATTATTACCTGCCAACACAGTGCCCATATATGATCCAAAACCTACAAGGAAAACGTTTTCTTTGCCATATTTCTTTCTACCCAGTTCACCTAAATTGAATAAACCATCATTGGCCATATCGGTATAGGAAGCATCGCCAATATGAGAATTATGAGCCCATACAATACCCTTGGCACTTTCTCCATGAAAACCAAGTAAACGATCGAGAGTATCCATCATGTGCTGATCACGGATATTCCATGTAGAAGATCCACCCTGCACCATTATGCGGTAATATTTTTCTGCGTTACGTGCAACTAAAGCATTCTGCTCTGTACTAAATACATGTTCTTTATCTGTATTGTACACTGGTGTTTTCATCTGTATCTCAATAAGCATTTCTGCCACTTCCTTGCGACAACCTTCCGGTACCAGATAAGTAGAATGCGCATACCTTTGACCATCACCATCTCTGTGCGGTTCAAAACAACGCATAGCTTTTTTCGCAGTTTCTAGAGCCTCAGGATCCTCCTTTTCAAGGTAGTCCATAATGGCATCTAGTGATTCCCAGAGGCTATAAACATCTAATCCATAAAAACCTTTTCGTTGATTGGCCGCTAAAGAACTATTATACTCTTTCAGCCACCCGGCCCACTCCTCCACTTCCCAATTGGCCCACATCCACGTTGGCCAACGTTCAAAATTATTTAGAATTTCAGCAGTACTTTTGCCAGTGTTTTCATAATTTTTTATATGCCTGTTCAATTCATAACATGGTGGCCAGTCACCTTCAACTGCTACAAAATCAAATCCGTGCTCTTCCATCAATATCTTAGAAATACGTGCTCTCCAGTTATAATATTCATGTGTTCCATGAGAGGCCTCACCAAGCATTACCACTTTTTTATTTTTTATTTTATCTATCAGTGGCTGTAAATCTTCTGAACCCGTAAAATCGTGCTTTTTTTCTTTTAAAAGATCTATTATTGATTGTGCCATTTCTATTTATTTTTAGAATTATCAACTATTATACAGAATAGGTTAAGTCCTGGTTTTTATTATCGGTTTTGAATTTCTCATTAAAAAATACTGCAGCTCAAACTTTTGTATCATTGGATATTAATGATGCTCCAGCATTCCAAAACTTTCCACTGAGCTAGCAGCTATAATACTGGAGGCGAGGCTCACTTCATTGATGTCTAAATGGCTGGTCCAGGTATCCGCAGCCTGATTTTCAGGATTACTCCAGAAATCCTCAATTTCATCTGCCACATGCATATATTTTCTTAAAGGCTCAATATTATAGCCCCAGTTTTCAAGTGTTTCCTTATGGCTCCATACTGTTCTTAAACCTAAGGACAACCCACATTCTCTAAAAGCCAATCTGGCAAATGCGGGACTATCAGACTGGTAATTCCGCATATACATATCCAATCCATCATTCACATTTTGCAAAAGAGCCTCCGGTTTAACTGATTCAGGCAATTCCCTTTTCCGTTGTAATTCTGCAGCCCTTATAATATTCAATAACAAACCACCCAAACCTAAAGGATCCGTGGTTGACCAGTCATTGGTTTGGCACATGATATTGAAATTGGTAAAAAGATCTTTCCGGTCTTCAAACATTTCAGGTCGCCTTTCATTTGCAGTATAAAGTGTAATCAATCCTTCTAAAGGATCATGAGCACCCATTGATGGCACGAGGGGTCTGGAAAGATCAACACTCATTTTCCAATACATCCTCACATTTTGTTTCCTTGTTTTATCTATGAATTTATCTCCTGCTAAACAAAGTTCGGCAGCCCATTCATCATATTGTTCCTCATCAGTAAATTGCCTGGCTTGAAACAATGCTTGTATCCAGCGGGTATTGTAATGAAAATATTGTCCGTCTCTCTCCCATTCCAGTTGCTGATCAAAAGGCTCATCTAGTCTTCTTTCTCTCAAACTTTTCCCAATCCGCAGTCCATTAATGGTAGGATGCATTTTAGCCTCCTCTTCACTTAATCCACTTATCCATCCCTGCCTTCTGTCTTCCGGGTGAAATCTTCCTAACTTATTATGTACTTCTTCAATCAGTTTAAGTGCATAATCTTGATATTTTTGCTCTTGAGTGAGTTGATATAATCCAAAGAAACTATGAACAGCAAATGCATCAGTCCATAAATATCTTCTGTAAGGATCACCTGATTCTCCTTTTGTGATGCCCGTTCTTAATGCAAATCCCTCCATCAGAGTTTGCGCTATTTGAGTTTTGGTTTCTAAGGTTCGCATATTTTATAAGATTATAGTTCTTTTAATTATTCCTGAGCTTCACCTGTCATGGGTACAAATCTTACCATCATTACAGTTTCCTCCTCAAAAATATCCTGGGCTATTCTTCTAACCTTTACCAGCTTTTGAGATCCTACTCCAATAGGAGCTACCAATACTCCTCCTACTTTAAGCTGCATTTTCAGAGGTTCAGGTATTTTGGAAGGCGCCGCGGTTAATACTATAGCATCATAAGGTGCATGTTCTGGCCAGCCGCGGAAGCCATCACCAAATTTGGCATGTACATTTTCAACTCCTGCTATTTGTAAATTATCCTTAGCCAAATCCGCAAGCCATTCTATTATTTCAATAGTATAAACCTCGCTGGCAATTTCAGCCAAAACCGCCGCATTGTATCCGCAACCTGTACCTATTTCCAATACTTCAGAATCTTCCGTTAATTCCAATTCCTGGGCCAT
>JBEPWY010000039.1:0-10698 GCA_041642185.1 Marivirga sp. | reverse complement strand
AAGCCACAATATAGGGTTGACTTATCGTTTGCGCCTGACCAATAGGTAAAGGGCCATCTTCATAGGCCTTTTCTTTAAGATCATTGGGTACAAATAAAGTACGGTCAACTTTACCCATTGCCTTTAAAACATTAACATCTGTAATATCACGATTGATCAATTGCTCTTCAATCATTTCCTCTTTACTAGTCATGTCACATAATTTTAAGTTAAATAAAGGTGCTCATTCAGTTAATAAAACACATGCCTTTCAGTGTCTCACCGTACATTAGCCCCATAAATACTCCATCGTATAGGGCGAATTATCTTTAGCCCAGAAGGAACCATCTATAAAGCGGTAATTCTTTTCTTCATTATTGATAGCTTCCATTTCCATTTCGCTCAGATCTATATCTGCGGCCTCGAAATTGGATTTGATATGATCAGGATTAGTGGATTTTGGTATCACTGAAATTGCCCTGTTAAGTGGCCATGCAATTAGTATCTGGGCTGGTGTTTTACCGTGATTTTTAGCGATCTCTTTAATGGAATCAAGCTCAAACAGATCCGGATCATCATCACTTTTCATAGCAGCTACTCTGTCTTTAGATCCTAAAGGAGAATAAGCCGTCACCAAGATATTATGTTGTTGACAAAAGGAGACTAAATCATTTTGAGGCAAACATGGGTGTATTTCAACCTGATTCATTTCAGGTATAATCCTGGAGGTACTGATTAATTTCTGCAGATTATTGATACTGTAATTTGCTACTCCAATATGCTTGCATAGCTTTTCATCTACCAATTGCTCCATAGCTTGCCATGTTTCCTCCATTGGCACCTGGTCCGGACTTAAAAAGTCACTTTCAGATTCGGGCTGTACGGCATCTGGTTCCTGAGCTACCGGCCAGTGAATGAGGTATAAATCCAGGTAATCTAATTGCAAATTATTTAAAGTTTCTTTCAAAGCAGGCTTTACATCTTGTTTTTTATGTGAATTATTCCATAATTTGGAAGTGATAAATATATCTTCTCTCTTCACCAAGTCATCGGAAAATGCTTTTTTAAGTGCTTGCCCTATTTCTTTTTCATTCCCGTAAATATAGGCGCAATCGATATGTCTGTAACCTATTTTAATAGCTTCCAGTACTGCTTCATACACCTCGCCAGGATCTGATTTCCAAGTTCCCAAACCTAAAGCGGGCAAAATATCGCCATTTCTAAATGTTAAATTTCTCATAATCTTATTTCTTATAATTGTCATGCTAATCTGAAACTAAAAACTGTTTAGATTATAAACTACTTATAAACTACTTTTACTAAAAACAATTATTGTATGTTATAGAAGACGTTTTAACTCATGTTACGGTTTTGGAAAATGTAGATTTGATTTGGAAAGGAGGCAAAGCTTTAAACTAATTATCTTTTTACCACAAAGTACACGGAGTTTTACACAACTTTTCCCGACAGATTGGGAGAGGAAAAAAGATGTTAAATGACGATTAATGATTGTTAATACATTTGTGAGAAAATAAACAATTGCGTACTGAACAAACGGAATTATACAACAGAGGATTTTTTGCGGGATTTCCTGATATGAAGGATCATCAATAATGCCATTAGTGCAAACATTACAATTATTAACCAGCCATTTACCACCCCAAACCATTTCCTTCCGACTGCTTCGTTTGCTAAAGCAAAAAGCATTCTGCCCAATAATGTAAGTTGGAAGAATACCCATCCGATCCAAAGCACCGGGTGGTAAAGTGTATGTCTCACTTTTAGTACCATTGGTAAAATTATAGGCGCATGAGCCCAAATCATTGAAAAGGCAAATCCTAAAAAGAAAGTGTGAAGAAAAAGATCATAAAAGGAAGGATGAAATTTTAAAAAACACAGGATTACACCAAAAAAAATCAGCCAGATGTAGCCTGTCATTAAGCCTACACCTATGTAGCGGTGGTGCAAGGTCTTCTTCATGGAAATACGCGCCATATCAAACTTAAGCAGCCACAGCCCTATTAAAACAGACGCAATGCCCATTACCCAATTACCGTAGCTGTGGAAAGGGCTTAATATTCCTATTATAAATAAGCCCAACAAGCCATAGAGCAAATACCGGCTCCAGTTAGGATTAGGTAAAAACTTGGTCAGTTCCAGCCTTTCTCCAACTATCGTCCATAAAATAAATGCTATCCACCATGGAGAGGCCATTGGAATAAATCCTGTTTTAATTACTAAAATATTGCCAATCAACCAGCAAATGGACCCCACCAGCAATAGCCATTGTTCTGGTAATTTATATTTAAGCGCTTGAATATATAGTATTAATACCAAACCAACACTTGAAAGCATCAGAGAGTATAAAGCTGCTTGGTAAAAACCTGCAATAAAAAGCGGAGCTGCGAGCACACCCAATAAAGGAACAAGAAACCACGCCTTTCCCTTCATCACAATACTTCTTTCCAGCGCAATTAAGCTTCCCAAAAAACCTCCCGTCATCAATAGGCCATGTGTTGCGGCGGCTTCAGAAATAATAATTTCCGTCCACCCCAGCCTAACCCATCCACCTGCTATTCCTGTAATGAGGGAAATGATTACAAATGGAAATATGAGGCTGCTTTTTGGTGGCATATTACAAATCCTTCCTATGGAACAATCGGAATGATATAAATACAGGCAAGGCGGTCCAGAAAAGTAATGCCAGAAAGGCTAAAGCAATGCCCCAACCTTCTGTGAAGAACTGGTTAAAAACTGCACCGCTATATCCCATTAAAGCTGCCGCCTGTGTTTGCATCAATACCAGTATTCTACCAATATCAATAGGGTTAAGCAATGTGATGTATAATACAATTTTTTCAATGGGATAATCGCTGAAATTATACATCAAAAGCAATATTAACCCATCAAAAATTAGCACAAAATATACCCAAAACAATAAAGAAACACCCATACCTTTTGCTTTATCACGGGTCCATATGCCTGCTAACAAAGCTATTGCTATAAAAATAAAAGTCAGCAATAAATCAACCCCCAAAAGCATTAGTGAAGCAATGGTATAATTCATTACCAGCATAGGAATACCCAAGCCTACTAATAGTGCTAGTCCGAAAGCAATACAAAGTCCAAGGAAGATACTGCTTAATATAGTCTTCCGTTTAAGTGGCTGGGCCAGCATCAGCACTATAAATTCGTACATATTATAGTAATACATGGTGGAGAAAATAATAGTCATCATGGGTACTACTAACAGGCTTAGGTTCAGCAAGCCCAATAATGCTTTATCGGCTTGTCCTTCCAGCATAAAAAAACCAAAAGATGCCGCCATCAGAAAAATCATGTACAAGAGGATAATCCAGTTCCTGAAAAGATCCTGAATAATAAATTTGGTAATCTTAAGCATGTACAGCCTCCTTTCCGTTTAAAATATGTGCAATAATTTTATTTAACCTGTCTTCTGAAGTTTCCAGCTTAAGTTGCTCCAGGCTTTTGAAAAACTGTGTTTTTCCGTCCATTAGATAAGCCACATGAGTGGTAATCTCGTCCAAATCATTCAGTATATGAGAGGTAATTAAAACCAATTTACCATTGGTAATGGATTTCCTCAACTTTTCTTTTAATATCTCATTGGAAACAGGATCTAGCCCGGCTGTGGGTTCATCCAGAACTAGCACCTTAGGGTTAAACAAAAAAGCGAGGGCCGCACTTACTTTCTGCTTCATTCCTCCTGATAATACATTCAGTCTTTTGGATTTCATTTCTTCTATTCCGAAAGCTTCATATAATTCTGTATCGTAAGATGGTTGAGCCACATCCTCCCTGATGTTTTTCATCATATTGAATAGTTGTCCGACTTTCATATTATCGGGAAAGCGGCTAATTTGAGGCATATAACCAATCTCTTGTCTGTATTTACTCTGGTTTTTCACAGAGTTGCCATCAAAATGAATTTCACCTTCATCGGGAATGACCAAACCCAACAAAACTTTAATAAGCGTGGTTTTACCGGAGCCGTTGGGGCCTATTAAAGCAACACCCTGTCCCAAATTAAAACTGAGATGAATATCATTTAACACTTCTTGCTTCCCAAACTTTTTATGGATGGCTTTAATATCAATCATGTGATATAGGTTTAATACGTGGTTTTTTATCAACTAAATGTTCAGGAATCATCTGAGGGAATAAGCGCTCAGCCATTTCCATACTGCTTACCAGGAAACTATGTAGTAACATATTGGCTGCTGGAATTTTATCCGTCACCAAAGCAAAAAGATTCACTGGCCGGTGAGGTACATCCCCTATCCCATCTTTGTCCAAATCGTACCCTTTATACTGACCCCAATAATTTCCTTCGAAATGATTAAGGTTGGATTTTGTGTTGGTTAAAACTTCAAAAGTGTTACCGATGAAGTTATTGCTCAAAATTTCATTGTTCAGACAATTGCCTTTAATGTTGATGGCTTTGCCGTTATTGATAAAATTGTTATCCTTAATTTTAATTCTATTGGCACCCTCTGCCAATACGCCTATTGTATTTCTTTCAAAGGTGTTTCCTTCCATTAGGCCATCACTTATTTCTTTTAGCAGGATACCATAGGAGGCACCTCCCCAATTATCCTTAAATTGATTGTCAATCATTTTAATCTGTTTGCTGAACATTACAGCAACACCAGATCCATTGTGTTGAAAAATATTATTCCTATAAATATCATAGTTAGAAAACATAAAGTGTAATCCGTAGCGCATATTGTTTTCACTTAAATTGTCACTAATCAGGCTTTGGTCCACGAATTCAAAATAAATACCATCTCTATGATGGCTAACAGTATTATTGGTTACTTCTATATTATCGGCTTTCCAGATGTGAATGGCATTTCCTGCATTGATTTCATTTTTAGCATCCCCGGTAATGGTGTTGGATATTACTTTACAGTAAGATGAATTCTGAAGATAGATACCGAAAAAGGTATTGTTTAAAATATTGTCTTTAATCACCACATTTCTAACTTCCACCAGTCTGATAGCTGCTCTGTCTTTCAGAAAGCTTACGCCCACATTTTGGAGTGTTAACCCGCTTATACTAACATTATTGGAGGCTACAATCATTATTTCATCTCCCTCATTGCCGTCAATAACTGGATTGCCAACACCTATGATCGTCAAAGGTTTTTTTATGGTAATCAGGTTTTCAAAATAAGTGCCTTCGTGAATAAAAATGGTATCACCATCAGCAACCAATTCCAAGGCTACTTTAATTTCTGAAAGATCTGAATTTGGCTTTACGTGCCAGCTTTTGGCAAATAAAGTATTAGCTGAGCAGACAAAAAATATTAAACCGATTAAAAGTTTATAAAACATCAATTTATAGGGACAAATTTTAATTCTTTCTTTAGTTCAGGCCAGCTCATGAACAGCGCATCATCAGCCATAGCATTTTCTTTTAAAAGAAATGCAGCAATATTACCACCCATAGGGCTTTTATATTTTTCTGATTGCACAAATACAAGCTCACCTACATTGTGTAACTTAGCAGGATCATCGTATGCTAAGGCTAATATATAGGCATATTTCTGATCAGGATTTCCCTTCATAAATGGCACCATACATTCAACGGCATCAAATTTAAACACCTTACCCTTCTCTGTAACTAATTCTCCTCCATATTTAGGATCTGCAATTCCCATTTTGCAGTACACACAATGATCGGTACCAAAAGCAATGGGTTCAGGCTTAGGAGTACAGGCCTGTATACTGAAGATAGATAATATCAATATAAAATTTTGAAAGTATTGCATACGATCAATATTCAATTAGAAGATAAAAAAGAAGCTTTTTCATTACGAACCGTCCTTCTTTTCCAAAAGGCAAGTCCGGAGATAATTATTGACAAACCTAAGAAAACACCGCCCCAGTGAGGGTAAGATTTCACATAGAAGTTGAGTAAGTCTTTTTCTCCAAATAATGGAGGCATAAATGACATACCTTCTATTTTAATTGGAGCCATAGGATCAAGATTATGTCCGTAATCATATAACCAAAGGTAGAAATCATAAATTCCTAGAGCACCTAATATGGCCATTACTATAAACCAACTTAAATAAGCCCAGGATTTATTTAACCAAATAGTCAATGCCCCAAACCCTAACATAATATAAGTGATGATGGGGAAATATTTAAGTTCAGGAATAGATTCGGGATGAATGGCCTGCATTCCAATGTAATGGTTAAGAATATTTACATTCTGCACAATGTTCTTTTCACTTCCTGAAACTTTATTGATCCAGATATGAAGCTGTAAGCCTCCTGGAAACTGGGCAGCCTCCAAAGTAATTTGCCATAACGGAAAAAAGAATACCAATGCAAGGCATATTAAACTAATGAGCATGATGATTCTTGGCTGCAGGAAATTTTTCATGTGTATAATTGTTATATATGATCACCCAAATTTAGTCGGGGAAGGCTATGAAATCTTTAAAATCCCTACCAGAGGCAGGCAATTTATCCAAGGTTTTTGCAAAGTTCGAAACTGAAATATTAATAACGATTTGATAAGAATATTTTAGAAGTAAAATACTGCCCCCGAATTTCGATGGCAGTATTTAATTTTAATTATTTGGAAGCTTCAGCAGTTGCTTTGGCTTCATCATAAAAATCATGAGCCGCTTGCTGGTTATTTCTCAATTCCTCGTTCAGACCCCATTTTAAAGGAACATCGGAACCTTTAGGTGACACCCTTGCATAACCTGACATTTCCTGGTGAAGTGCCGAGCAGAAATCTGTACAATAGAACGCATACACACCTACTTTTTTAGGCTCCCAAAGCAATGTTCTTGTTTGCCCTGGCATAACCAGTAATTCGGCATTAGTGGCTCCCTGTACGGCAAATCCGTGAGGCACATCCCAATCCTGCTCCAGGTTAGTTACATGAAAATACACTTTATCGCCTACCTGGAAACCTTCAATATTATCCGGTGCCAAGTGACTTCTCATGGCAGTCATATATACATGTACTTCATCGCCATCACGTTCTACTTTAGTTTTACCTTCGCCTAAAGTCGCATAAGGATGTTCGTTGGCTTCAATATCATAAAACTTCACGGCATTAGGCTGGATCTTATCAGCTTTAATTCCCTGCGCATAGTGTGGCTCTCCTTTAGTAGGGAAATCCAAAATCAGTTTCATTTTATCTCCGCTGATATCGAATAATTGCGCTGAATGTGCTAATTCAGGTCCTGTTGGCAAATATCTGTCCTTAGTTATTTTATTCATGGCCAATAAATACTTACCATCTGGCTTACGAGTTTCACCACCAGGAATCATTAAATGACCTGGAGAATAGAATGTAGGCTGTCTGTCTAAAATCTCTTTAGTTTCCACATCCCATTTAACTACTTCAGATGAAATAAAGAAGGTAGTATATGCATTACCTCTTCCGTCAAACTCTGTATGCAATGGACCTAAGCCCGGCTTTTTAACGATACCATGTAATCCTGCCTCATAATTAATGATAGGAATTCCATCTATATCGCCATCAAAATTTTCCTCTTCTATAGCTTTCATTAATTTACTGAAAGAGTATACAGACATATCTGCGGACAATTTACCATTGCCTACTATATATTCTCCTGTAGGATCTACATCACAACCGTGTGGTGATTTAGGTACTGGAATAAAGTAAACCATACCCGGCAATTCTTTTGGATTAAGTATTTTAGTTAATGTTTGTTCTTTTGATTCAGCAATACCTGTGCTTTCATCTATTAAGTTATGGTAATATGAAGTCTGGCGCTCAGTAAATTTGCCTTGCTCCATATACTCTTCTGCCTTTTTCCAGTTAACTATAGCCATTAAATCCTTATCCTTTTGTGAAGCATTTACTTCTAAAAGGGAATGTGCCTGTTCAGAGTTATAAGTAGTTAAAAAGCTCCATCCGTGAGATACTGCTTTACCGTTTCTGGCAAGGTCATAGTTATAGCCTGGCATTTCTATCTGAAAAGCCAATTCCATATGACCGTGTTCAGGATCCACTGAAACATAGTTAATCAAACCTTTAAAGTTTTCTTTATAAGTATCAATTGGCACATCTTTCTGTGGAATTGGAACACTAAAACGTGTACCTGATACCAAATACTCAGAGTTTTCAGTAATAAATGGTGCACAGTGCAAACCGGCCACATCAGGAATTTCAAGAATTTCTACAGTTTCAAAAGTTGTTAAATCAACCCTGGCTATTCTTGGTGTATTATTACCATTTACAAATAACCATCTACCATCAAATTCCCCTTCTGTTTGAGAAAGTTCAATATGGTGAGAATCATCCCATGGTACAAAGCCATAAGAAGAATTCAACATCGGCTTGGTTTCTTCACTGTATCCATAACCATTTTCAGGGTATTGAGAAAATACAGGAATCTCTTTTAACAATCTTCCTGATGGAAGTCCGTAAGCGGTAATCTGGCCACTATAACCACCAGATAAAAAGGCGTAATATTCGTCATATTCGCCCGGGGCTACATACGCTTGTTCCGCAGCATTACCCTCTACCACTTTAGTAGAATCTTTCTGATCGCATGAAGTAGTAAATGCTATTAGGAATAGCATCCAAAACCCATACTGTATTTTATTTTTCATGTTCATAATTTTTGGATTTTTAATTATTTCGTTCAGTTTTTATTGTTGTAATTATATTTCAATCGCCTGGTCTTTTTTTCCTGTTTTATCCATATCATTATGTCTCAAGAATTCCAATATGGCACGGGCATCTTCCAATTTTACATTCTGATTTGGCATACGTGTTAAACATTCTTCCAGTAGTTTTTGCGCTTCAGGATCTTCTGTCAACATCATATCGACATTGGTTATCATATTCATGATCCACTCAGGTTTTCTTCTGTTGGTTACCCCTGCAAAACCCGGCCCTACCACTCTCTGATCTGTTAGCTTATGGCAGGAAGAACATTTCATTTCGTAAATTTCTCTTCCACGTTCTATCATTTTATCATCTAATTCAACTGTTAATTCCACCTCCTTAACCTCTCCTATTCCTTTTCCCTGCTTAATTGATTCAGGAGTATCTTTTTCCTTAGCTTGCTGTTCAGATTGTTGCTCTGACTTCTGTTCAGAGCCACCGCCGCCGCAAGCATACACAATCATTAATGCGATCAGGAATACTGTTAATTTTAGCTTTTTCATAGTTTTCATTTTTATTAGTACAAATTAAGTTGTTGTGAATAGTTAAAATCATGATAAATGTCATGTATGAATATGACCTTTCTTTAATTGAGTTTGATTGACCATACCTTTTAGTAATATAAAAACAAGTCCAAAAGGCAATAAAACAGACATAAAAGCCAACATTTCATGGTAGGCCGGCAGCATGCCCCAGCCCATCCAGTAGAAAAACCCCTGGATGAATAAAATCAGTTCTGTGACCACAAAACCTATAATAAAGATTGCGGATCCTACAACATCTTTATATTTTGGAAAGCGCTGAAATAAAATGAGAAACAACCAACCTGTAATGAAACCCAACATTGTTAAATGGATATACCCAATCATGAAGTTTCTGATAACAGTAGAGATACCTGCTATTTCAGGAAATACCAACATCAGCTGAAATATTATTTTAGCAATCCATGATATCAGCCCAAAAAGCAATAAAACACGGGTTAAAAAATTTTGAGAGTTAAATGCTTTGAATAGCTTTTTCTTTGCAGGCAGAAATAAATAGATGATTGCCGATATTTGCAGCACTACCCCTACGGCATTGGTGAGAAATAAAAATTCCTGCTGATAAGCCCAATCCAGCACATGGAAAAATGTAAGCAGCAAGCTGAGTACATAAAGGTTGAAAAAGCGAATAAAATGTTTCTGAGCTATATATACATTCCAATTATTGAACTGGTTAAGGATAAGTGCTAAAACTGCTAATGCAAACCAGCCATTAAACTGGAAATGAAGGTAAAATTGTATAGCTAAGAGATATAAAGGACTACTTCTTAAATCTGATGCCATAATTGGTCCCATCGCCCAAATTCCAAAGGTGGAAATAAGCATAAAAATAAGGCTGCTTTTTACCAAAAGAAGCACCTGCGGGTTATGAATCTGTAATTCTTTCCAGATTTTCCATGCAAAAATATAACTGGCAATAATATGCAGTGTTGAGAAAGTAATTGAAATGGCAGCATAACCTTGAATGGGAAAACTGATCATCATTCCCACTACAGATAATTGGGGTAACCAAAACAAGCGAGAATAAAACGGCTTCTTTTGTTTTTCAGAAGGAATAAATAAATCCACAAACAACGCATAAAAAGCAAGGTAAATCCAGCCTAACATAGCAATATGCGAATGGCCGTGTAGCATATGTCGGTAATCCAGCCATGGAATTTCCCAAACGAAAGCAAATCGTAACAGCAGCCCCATTAGGGCAGCTATTAAAAAATTAATCAATGAAATTAAAATCCATTTACTTTTCATGTAAAAATTTTGAGTCAAACATCCAGCTACTTAACAAGTAAATATACTTGTTTTAAAACAACTTCCCCTTCAATATATAATATATGAAGAGGAAGTTTATAATGTTACACTACTTAAATTAGGTTATTGACATAAAAACAGTTATCAAATTTATAATTACTTAAGTACGTAATAACTTTACAGAAATACAAATTTTGAAAAACCTCCTTTGCTGTTTATCCAATTTGAATGCATTTAATC
>JBEPWY010000038.1:0-16080 GCA_041642185.1 Marivirga sp. | reverse complement strand
CTCTTAATGCTCGTGTGCTAGATAAATTGGAAACAGTATTACCTGGAGTTTGGCTTAAAACATAATCCGCAATAGCTACCAGAGTGTATTCTTCCCCAAAAGGAGTTCCATCTTCGGTAACAATCGCTAATCTATCCACATCAGGATCCAGTACAAAGCCTAGATCATATTGGCCATTGGCTAATTCATTACATATTTGAGTAATGTTTTCAGGTAGAGGTTCAGGGTTATGCGGAAAATTTCCATCAGGATAACAATAAAGTTCTCGTACTTCGGCT
Source organism: Marivirga sp. (assembly GCA_041642185.1). Classification (GTDB taxonomy): domain Bacteria; phylum Bacteroidota; class Bacteroidia; order Cytophagales; family Cyclobacteriaceae; genus Marivirga. The sequence goes on along the minus strand of JBEPWY010000038.1, from coordinate 15,802 downwards.
ACTCCTAAAGCTTTTAATAATTTAGGAATAGCAATACCGCCTGTGCTGTTTACAGCATCTACCACTACTTTGAATTTTCTTTCGCGTATGGCATTTATGTCTACCAATGGCAAATCCAACACCATATCAATATGCTTCTGGATATAATGATCCTGAGTAGTATATTTCCCCAGCTTTTTAACTTCACTGAAAGTGTATTTACCGGAATCTGCTATCTCCAATAATTCTTTACCATCCTCATCAGAAATAAACTCCCCTTTTTGATTAAGAAGTTTTAATGCATTCCATTGTACAGGGTTATGGCTGGCAGTTAAAATAATTCCGCCCCCGGCTTTTTCCAGCACCACAGCCAACTCTACAGTAGGCGTAGTGGAAAGGCCTAAATCTACCACATGCATTCCCATGCTTTGTAAAGTAGCAGCCACAATTTTGGAAACCACCTCGCCTGATGGTCTTGCATCACGACCAATTACTATTTTATTATTATCTGATTTAGTTTTTAACCAGGCAGCATAAGCGCCGGAAAACTTTACGATATCAATTGGAGTCAACGCATCTCCGGCTTTTCCACCGATGGTTCCTCTGATGCCTGAAATTGATTTGATTAAGGTCATTTCTATTAGTTTGTTAAACCGACAAAGTTACTAAATAATTAAGGCGGTGCGGTAATTTTATTCAAACAATATTTAAGATTAAATAACTGAACTAATAGAAAAGCATGTTTAATCATTTAAGAACACTTAAATGCCTGGCCTAAACGCCAACCGTTACTAAGAAACAGACGTATTAAGTGTTAAAGTTGCTGTATATAATTCATTTCTTCAAGGATGATTTTTTAGAAAGTATATTTATACACATACATTTCCTCTTTCAACATTATAAAATTTACTGATTTGTATGGGATTTATTGATTATTATAAAATTTTAGGTGTAGATAAAAAGGCAAGTACTGACGAAATAAAAAAAGCTTACAGGAAATTGGCACGCAAATACCATCCTGACTTAAACCCCAATGATAAAGAAGCCAATAAAAAATTTCAGCAGTTGAATGAGGCTAATGCTGTTTTAAGCGACCCGGAAAAGAGGAAGAAATACGATAAATATGGCAAAGATTGGGAGCGCGGCGAAGAATACGAACAATATAAGCAGTCACAACAAAAGCAAAGAGCGTCATCGGCCGGTGGTGGACAAGGATTTTCCGGCGGCGACTTTGAAGGGTCTGCTTTTTCTGATTTCTTCGAGTCTATGTTTGGCGGAGCAGGCTTTGGAGGGACTTCAGATTTTGGCGGACAGAGAAGAGGCGGTGGTAATGTAAAGTTTAAAGGACAGGATTTTAACAGTGAAGTAAACCTCACATTGGATGAGGCTTATACTACACATAAGCGAACTTTTACAATTAATGGGAAAAACGTTAGAATTACTATCCCTGCCGGTATAGCCGATGGACAAACCATAAAGCTTCCGGGTTATGGAGGCGAAGGTGTTAATGGCGGTCCTAAAGGGGATTTGTATATCACTTTCTCAGTTTCGAATACACCACAATTTAAAAGAGTTGGGGATGATTTATACGCCAATAAGCAAATAGACTTATATAAAGCCGTTTTGGGAGGAGATATTATGATGGATACTATGAGCGGGAAAATTAAACTTAAGGTAAGTTCAGGCACACAAAGTGGCACCAAAGTCAGGCTAAAAGGAAAAGGATTTCCCATCTATAAGAAAGAAGGCAAGTTTGGAGACCTGTATGTGACATATGATATTAAAATTCCGACCAATCTAAACTCAAAGGAAAAAGAATTATTTACTGAGCTGGCGGAACTTTCTAATTAAACTGTTATGGAAACTCAAGAATATATCTCAATAGAAACTATTTGCAGACAACATCAGGTGACAGATACTTTCATAATGTCTTTAAATGAATATGATCTGATTAAAGTAACTGTTGTAAATGAAGTTAAATGCATTCCTCAAAGAGAACTGGGAGAATTGGAAAGGTATCTCCGGTTGCATCACGATCTTGAGGTGAATACAGAAGCAATAGATGTTATCAATCACCTTATACAACGTATTAAATCCATGCAATATGAAATGGATTTGCTGAAAAAAAGGCTTCAGCTGTATGAGCCCGAAGATTAAGATTTCATCAGCACACACTTCCCTCTTCAATAAATAATTTCTATAAAAATTTTTTGATTAATTTATTATATCGTAATATTGCAATGTAATAATCAAGAAGATGGGAATCACTAAATCAGATTTATTTACCGCCGAACAAAATGATCTGGCGTATATAGCCAAAGCTTTTGCGCATCCTGCCAGAATAGCTATCATTCAACATTTATTAAAAGCCAACGCCTGCATCAATGGTCATTTGGTATCAGAACTTGGTTTGGCTCAGGCCACTATTAGCCAACACTTACGTGAATTAAAAGAAACAGGATTAATTATTGGCACTATTGAAGGTGTTTCAATGAGTTATTGCATTAATCCTGTAAGATGGACAGAAGTAAAACAGCATTTTAACGGAATTTTTGATGGTTATCAGGACCTATCCAATAACTGTTGTTAATTATAATATTAAACTTTAAAACATGACACTTTCAGAAGTAAAATCAAACCTAACATCATTGGAGCAATTGAAATTTGAATTGCCTGATGGGTCTATGGTACCTCAACATTTTCACATAACTGAGGTAGGCGTGATCACTAAAAATTTTATTGATTGCGGAGGAACTGTTCGAAAAGAAAAGACAGCCAATTTTCAGCTTTGGGAAGCGGAAGATTATGATCACAGGTTAGCGCCCCAAAAATTAGCGAACATCATCAAGCTATCGGAAGAGCAATTAGGCCTGGAAGAAAACTTGCCAGTTGAGGTGGAGTATCAGGGAGCTACCATTGGTAAGTTTGGGCTTGACTTTAATGGGAAAAACTTTGTGCTCGTGAATACCCAAACGGATTGTCTTGCTAAAGATAAATGCGGTATCCCTGAAGCCAAACAAAATGTAAAAACCAAGATCGAACTTGCTGATATGACTGCTTCCTCTACTAATGCCTGCTCCCCTGGAGGCGGATGTTGTTAACATTATTTTTAAATGGGAAATAACATTAAAATTTACGAACAGCTTTCGGATAAAATTGATAAGCTGCCTATTAACTCCATTTCCAATGAACGAAAGGAAGTTTTACAGGTATTGATTGATTATGTTAATATAAGATTAAAGAATGATCAAGCCATAAAGCTGAATTTTATTTGCACACATAATAGTCGGAGAAGTCAGTTTTCCCAAATATGGGCACAAACTGCAGCCGCTTATTACGGAATTGATGTAAAGAGTTATTCAGGAGGTGTGGAAGTTACGGCTTTTAATGAGCGTGCGGTAGAATCTATCAGAAGAGCAGGCTTTCGGGTGACTAAAAAAGGGGAAGATAATCCAAAGTATTTTGTCTTTTTATCAGATGACGCAGAGCCTATTGTTACTTTTTCTAAAGTTTATGACGATAGTATTAATCCGCAGGCTGGGTTTGCCGCTATTATGACTTGCTCTCATGCGGACGAGAACTGTCCTTTTATTCCCGGGGCTGAAGCCCGATTGCCCGTTCGTTACGAAGACCCCAAAGCTTTCGATAATACACCTGAAGAAGCTACCATGTATGATGAAAGAAGCTCCCAGATAGCTAGTGAAATGTTTTATGTCTTCTCACAAATCAAGAAAATTAAATAGAAAATGACAGATAAATCTACTTTAACACCGAAAAAAAAGATTGCCTTTTTTGAAAAGTACCTTAGTCTGTGGGTAGCCTTATGTATAATAGGAGGAATACTGATAGGCTATTTTGCAGGTGACTCAATGGAATTCCTAAGCAGGATGGAGATTTACCAGGTGAATATACCTATAGCTATTCTTATTTGGATGATGATTTATCCGATGATGTTGCAAATTGATTTTTCCAGTCTAAAGAAAATTGGCAAAAAGCCCAAAGGAATAGTGCTTACTGTAATAGTTAATTGGTTAATCAAGCCATTCACCATGGCATTTTTTGCCTGGTTGTTTTTCTCTAATCTCTATTCGGCCTTCATCTCTCCCGAACTGGCAGGAGAATATATTGCGGGAGCTATTATTTTAGGTGCCGCCCCTTGTACGGCTATGGTTTTTGTATGGTCATACCTGAGTGACGGTGACCCCAATTACACATTAATGCAAGTTTCCGTAAACGATTTGATAATTTTAGTAGCTTTTGTGCCAATTGTAGGTGTGTTATTAGGAATAACTGATATTGCTGTTCCCTATAATACGCTTTTACTAAGCATTGTTATTTATGTAGTGGTGCCTTTGGTGGCAGGTTTTATGACGAGTAGGATATTCATTAAATCAAAAGGAGAAAAATGGTTTACCTCTGAATTTTTACCAAAGTTTAAACCTGTAAGTGTAATTGCATTATTGCTAACACTAATCTTACTATTTGCTTTTCAGGGAGAAAATATTCTAAATAATCCGTGGATTATTTTATTTATTGCCATACCGTTGATCATTCAAACATATTTCATCTTTTTTATTACCTGGTTCAGTGGCAAAAAGCTTAAACTAAATTATAATGTTTGTGCTCCGGCAGCTATGATCGGTGCCAGCAATTTTTTCGAATTATCAGTTGCTGTAGCCATTGCATTATTCGGTTTGGAAAGTCCTGCAGCCTTGGTTTGTGTGGTGGGTGTTTTGGTGGAGGTACCAGTTATGTTATCATTGGTAGCTTATGCCAATAAAAAGAAATATTGAATTTTTCAGGGGTTAAAAGTTTTCCCCTAAAGCTTATCATCAAAATTTCAGTGCATGGATAAGGGGCAAACATATGATCTGATTATTATTGGAGGAGGCCAGAGTGCATTGGCATGTGCTTATTATTTACGCAGGACCAATATTCAATACTTGATATTGGATAATCAGGAAAGTTGTGGAGGTTCTTGGCTTCATGCATGGGATTCACTTACCTTATTTTCTCCATCAGAACATAGCTCATTGCCAGGTTGGCTCATGCCCAAATCAGAAAATCCATTTCCTACTCGTCAGGAGGTTATCAACTACCTCTGTGAATATGAAAAAAGGTATAAAATTCAGATTGAGCGCCCTGTTAAAGTATCTGAAGTAGTAAAGGAGGGCGAACATTTTAAAGTTTTGACCGATACCGGCAAATATGATGCACACGCTATGATTTCTGCTACAGGCACATTTGGCAATCCTTTCATTCCTGAGATTGCAGGAATGAAAAAATTTAAAGGCCAACAACTGCATTCTGCCCATTATCAAAATCCTGAAGATTTAGTCGGTAAAAAAGTATTGATAGTTGGGGAAGGTAATTCAGGAGCTCAAATTTTATCAGAGGTATCTAAAGTAACAGAAACCGTATGGGCCACCCGCAAAGAGCCGGAATTTTTGCCCGATGATGTTGATGGCAGGGTATTATTTAACCAAGCTTCGGCCAAATATTATGCTGAAAAGAAAGGTGAGAAGTACGATGCTTCTAAATATAATTTAGGCAATATTGTAATGGTTCCTTCTGTAAAAGCAGCACGTAGTCTCGATGTGCTACAATCCAAAGATGCGTTTAAAGAGCTTTATGAAGAAGGGGTTATCTGGCAAGATGGAGAAAAAGAGCTTTTTGATGCAATTATTTGGTGTACAGGATTTGGCTTTTCTACCGGTCATTTAAAAAATGTAGTGGAGGTAGACGAAAAAGGTAAGCTTAAAACCAAAGGCACCAAATCTATTGAGGAAGAAGGCCTTTGGCTTGTCGGCTATGGAGGCTGGACGGGTTTTGCATCAGCAACAATTATTGGAGTGGGCAGATCAGCCAGAGATACTATAAAAGAGGTGGATGAATATTTAAAATCGCTATAAGTTTATTCGGCTCTTTAGAATAAAAAATCTAAGATTATTAAAAAAACAATAAAACACGGTTTTAACATTAACCTTCTGTTAATTAAGAAGTAACAACAACTTTATTATGGAAATGTATTTTAATAAACTTATTTTTACTTTGGAATCAGGTAATAAACTGTAAAAATATATGTTTTGAAGAAAAAATTCAAAAGGATAGACAGGAACAGACCATATTTAAATGTTCTGGATTTCCTTCTCCAGGAAAAAACCTTTCTTGCTATTGTTTTAACGGGCTTTGTTTTAGCCGCCATACTGGTGGGTTATGGCCAGGCGGCTATGTGGCTTGGATTTATTTTTGCAGCCTATGCTGTGGTTGCCAATGATAGTATACAATCACTCGGAACCTTTATTGAAAGCAACAAAGACAGAAGATGGTGGGTTTTATGGCTTTTTGTAGGAGGGATTTTTTTAGTTACCGTTACTTTTAGCTGGGTATATTTTGATGGAGACGTAACCTATCAGCGTCTTTTAAATCCAGATGGGACCAGTAATTACCCACACCCTGAGAATTTTAGCTTTTTTCAAGTTGTAGCCCCTTTAGTTTTGCTCATTCTTACCAGAATGAGAATGCCTGTATCTACTACCTTTCTTTTACTAAGTGTGTTTACTGCCAGCTCCAGCGGAATTACCAGTATGGTAGGTAAAAGTATTTCAGGGTATGTTTTAGCTTTTATCCTTTCATTTATAGTGTGGTACACAGGTTATAATCTGATAAAAAAATATTTTAAAAGTCGCAAAATGCATGGGGGATGGAGTGTGACCCAATGGATTGTAAGTGGTGCTTTATGGGCAGTATGGGTAATGCAAGATGGTGCCAATGTGGCTGTGTTTTTGCCCAGGCAGCAAACCGGCTTCCAGTTTATAATATTTGCAGGCACCATATTTATAGGGTTGGGGACTTTGTTCTATTTAAGAGGTGATAAAATTCAAAGGGTAGTAAGTGAGAAAGTGAGGATGTCCGATGTAAGGGCGGCTACTCTGGTGGATTTCACCTATGTGATACTTTTGATATACAAACTATTTATCAGCACTGTTCCTATGAGTACTACCTGGATATTTTTAGGAATAATTGGAGGAAGAGAAATTGCTGTAAGTTTATCCCGTAAGAAAAAAGGAAGGAAACATAAAAAGAAAGCTGGAAGAATGATCTTCAGAGACTTTTCCTATGCATTGATTGGCTTGGTTATTTCGGTAGCACTTGCTTCAGGGGCTAATCCTGCCATAAGGGAAGAAATAGCAGGCTTTTTCATCAATTTATTTGAATAAATTTAATGGTATTGTTGACTATGATTAGAAGGGTCGGCCTTATTCATTTTAGGTATTTTGAATTTTTAATAGGATAAGAAACAAAATGTTTGACCGCAGGGAGTTTTTTGTTTCCCAATTAGAAATCCAAAATGCCGTTAAGAAATGAATACAGCCTTGAATTTTTGCCAGCCAAAGGCTGGTCAGCCTTTGGCTGATTCTTTTTTTTCAAGAAAAAAGAAAAGAAGGAGTCTTATAGAGTATCATTTAAAAAATAGATATAGCATTCTTGTTAAGTTATATATTTTAAATATTCTAAATGCAGTTTTCCATTAAAATCGCAGTAGAACCAACAAGAAAAATTACACCCTTTTCATTAATGCTATTTGATTAAGCTTAATATTTACTCAATACTTTATCTACTTCAGAATCAGGATTTGCACATTTCTCGCCGGGTTCACGGCCGCAGAAACCACAAGCTTCTCCTTCTTTATTTAGAAATGGACTTTGTGAAGCACAAGTGCCTTTAAATTCTCCATTTTTCAAAAATAATAGTCTTACAGACATTAAAAGGAAAAATGAACCAATCAAAGCTACAGTTATTAAGAATACGGTCATATCAATTAATTTTAATAAATGGAGCCTAAAATGGACCCGGCTCCCGGCTCTTTAAATTTTTACAAATTTAACACTCTATCCGCAAAACGCCTACAAACTAAGCAAAGTTTCTTAAATTGCTTCTTATTCTAAGATTTCATTAAACTTGCAGCATCAGGCTTTACATGTGTATTAGAATTAAGGACAAACCACTTTTCAGGTTCTGTTTTCTAGAATTTACCCTTATAATCCTTTTAAAATAATCTGAATGAAAAATGTAACCGTTTACCCGGATCATAATAGAAAGAAAAAACTGGAGGCTTTTGATCGCTTACTGACAATCATGGATCAGCTCCGAACCCTTTGTCCCTGGGATCAGAAGCAAACCATTGATAGTATACGCCATTTAACTATAGAAGAAACCTTTGAGCTTTCAGACGCTATTCTGGAAGGGGATTTAAATGAGGTAAAAAAGGAGCTGGGAGATCTCATGTTGCATATGGTGTTTTATGCGCGTATGGCCGATGAACAAAAAGCCTTTGATATTGCAGATGTTTTAAACGGTATTTGTGATAAACTGATCAATCGTCACCCGCATATATATTCTGATGTGGAGGCCAATGATGAAGAAGCTGTAAAAGCCAATTGGGAGAAGATTAAGCTCAAGGAAAAAGGTAATATTTCAGTTTTAGGTGGAGTACCGAAATCATTACCTGCTTTAATAAAGGCCATGCGCATACAAGAAAAAGCCAGAGGTGTTGGTTTCGACTGGGACAATAAAGCCCAGGTGTGGGATAAGGTAGAAGAGGAGTTGAAGGAGTTTAAGCAGGAAGAGGAAGTGGGCAACCATGAAAAAGCTACTGAAGAATTTGGAGATGTGTTGTTTAGTTTAATCAATTATGCCCGCTTTACCGATATTAATCCTGAAGAGGCACTGGAAAAAACAAACCGAAAATTTATCAAGAGATTTCAATACCTGGAGGAGGCCTGTAAAAAAGAAGGCAAACAACTTGGTGAAATGACCTTGAATGAGATGGATGTGCATTGGGAGGCAGCTAAAAAGCTTTGAGATAATGTCGGTACTTCGCAGAAGTCAGACATGTTTAACTGATCAGATGCTTTTGCGAACAGTATGGCTTAAGTTAAGATTTTTGAGCTAAATGCACACCTCGTAGAGTTCAGTTATGTCTTAGATGTCTGACGTTTTCAACATACCGACATCCTGTGCAGGTATTGTAAAGAAGTCAGACATTTAAATGAAACAAATTGAATGATTGATGTAAAATATAAATGTTTTAACTTAGCCTTAATATTCTTTTTAAGATGTAGGGTCGCATTTTAAAGCTTAAACACATTCAATCTTCCTATGACAATAGCGGAAAAATTAAACTTAGCCATTAGAGATATTCCAGATTTTCCAAAACCAGGTATCATATTTAAAGATATAACCCCGGTACTTGCAGACCCAAAATTGGTAAAAGAACTAGTAGATTGGTTTGTAGATAAAGCCAAGAAAGATAAGATAGATGTGATTGTAGGAGTTGAATCACGAGGTTTCCTTTTTGGAATGCTGATTGCCGACAGAATGGGCATTCCATTTATCCCTGTGAGGAAAGAAGGAAAACTACCTCATGAAACAGTTAAATATGCTTATGATCTTGAATACGGGAGTGCAACCATGGAAATTCATGCAGATTCCATAAAGCCAGGGCAGCGTGTAATGATCCATGATGATTTATTGGCAACAGGGGGAACTGCAGAAGCGGCCGCCATTCTAGTGGAGAAATTGGGAGCAAAGGCCTGCAACTTTACCTTTTTAATAGAGTTAGGTTTCTTGGAAGGCAGGAAAAAATTGAATTCTTACAATGAATCCATTTATAGTATCGTTTCATTTTAATAGATTTGAGAATAAATTTTTGATTGACATTTAATTATGGAAGAAATACAAGTATCTGAAGAAAGAAATTTATTGCAGCAAAAGGTAAAAGCTGTAATAGCAGAAGTTGGTAAAGTGGTAGTGGGTCAGGAATACATGATTAACAGATTATTAGTAGGCCTTTTTACAAATGGACACGTTTTGCTTGAAGGTGTGCCCGGGTTGGCAAAAACATTAACAGTAAATACTTTGGCGGAAGTTTTACATTTAGATTTCCAAAGAATTCAATTTACACCCGATTTAATGCCTTCAGATTTGATCGGTACCATGATTTACAATCAGAAAGAGGGTAATTTTGAAGTGAAAAAAGGGCCTATTTTTTCTAATTTGATTTTAGCCGATGAGGTGAATCGTTCTCCCGCCAAGGTGCAGTCAGCTTTATTGGAAGCCATGCAGGAAAAGCAGGTAACGATCGGCGAAACTTCATTTAAACTGGACAGGCCATTCTTGGTATTGGCCACTCAAAACCCGGTGGACCAGGAAGGAACCTACCCTTTACCTGAAGCACAAGTGGATAGGTTTATGCTAAAAGTTACGGTGGATTACCCTACTAAAGCGCAAGAGCTTGAAGTGATGAGAAGAATGTCCAATATGACGTTTGACAAAACAGTGAACGTTTTACTTTCTAAAGAAGATATTTTTAAAATCAGGGACGAAATCAACAAAGTGGAGATTTCAGAATCACTAGAGCATTATATTATAGAACTTGTATATGCTACCAGGAATCCATTACAATATAATTTAAAGCAGGAGGCGGAATATATTCAATATGGAGTTTCCCCAAGGGCCAGTATTAACTTAAACCTTGCCGCTAAGGCTATTGCCTTTATGGAAGGGAGGGATTATGTATTGCCTGAAGATATTAAGGAAATAGCTTATGATGTGATGAACCACAGAATTCTGTTAAACTATGAAGCGGAGGCTGATGGCGTAACCACAAAGGATATTGTTACTAGAATTTTGAATAAAATTCCGATTGGATAAGCATTAAGTTTTTGTGATAAAATATTATACGAAAGCGCTCCAAAAGGGCGCTTTTTTCTTTAAGAAAAGTAAAAACGATAAATATTAAATTAATATCATTTCCTGTGTTACAAAAGCATTTTACGTATTATAAAAAGCCCTATTTTTTAATAAATTTTCTAATCAGCTTTCTTTATATTTGATAGGCTTTAACAATGAATTAACATCAGAGAATAATTGATAACAATTTGCTAAAAGGTTACATAAGTTCAGGTAATACTAAATGACCACCTTTGTTGCAAATGAAAACGAAAAAATTATTCACGATGAAAAAATTTAGATTATTTACTTTGCTTTTAGTAGCAGTAGGATTTGGCTTCACAGCATGTGATGAAGACGAAGGTACGGCAACTCCAGTTGCTCCTGAGACCGGTAATGTTGTAATAACACAAAATATTACAGTAGACACAGAATGGACTAATGATAATATTTATCAATTAGGTGGAAGAATAGCAGTTGAGACTGGTGCAACCTTAACAATACAAGCAGGTACAATTATTAAAGGAGAAGCAGGAACAGGTTCAAATGCAACAGCTTTATTAATTGCAAGAGGAGGTAAATTAATGGCAGAAGGAACAGCTTCAGAGCCAATTATTTTCACTTCAGTTGCTGATGAAATAGTTCAAGGAGAGATCGCTTCTCCCAACTTAGATTCAGATCAGAGTGGCCTTTGGGGTGGAGTAATTGTTTTAGGTAATGCTCCTATTTCCGCTTCCGGTGCTGAAGTACAAATTGAAGGCATTCCTACATCAGATCCGAACGGATTGTATGGCGGAACCGATGCCACTGATAATTCTGGTGTGATAAAATATATTTCTATCCGTCATGGAGGCTCAAATATTGGATCTGGAAATGAAATCAACGGATTAACTTTAGGTGGTGTTGGAAGTGGCACTGTAATAGAAAACATTGAAGTTGTTGCTAATCAGGATGATGGTATCGAGTGGTTTGGTGGAACAGTAAATGTTAAAAATGCTTTGGTTTGGAATGCAAATGATGATGGTATGGATACTGATCAGGCATGGTCTGGAACTATGGACAACTTTATTGTGATAGCTCCTGCAGGACATTGCTTTGAATTAGATGGACCTGAAGGCTCTACACTTTTGAATGTTCAACATACATTTATAAATGGAACTGTTGTTGCCTCAACTTTTGATGAAGATGGAGAATTGGTAAGAGGGTCTGATAACTTGATCAATACAGATGATAACTCTGGCGTAATATTGAAAAACATCTTTTTTACAAGTATTGCCAATGGTCAAATAATCAACAGAGTTAATGCTGCAAATGTTGATTTCGAAGGAATAGTAGTGGATATCAATGCAGGAACTGAAATTTCTGCATATGTACCTGAAGGCGCAACTGTTCCGGCAGGAATTACAGCGGGAGCTACTACAATTGCAAAAGCAGATGCTTCAGCATTCACCGGCTGGACATGGGCCGGTTCAACAGGCGCATTGGCTGGATTGTGATAACATTTCCATAACATAACACGAAACATATAACAAATTCTTAATCATTTAGGATAGTTTCAGAGAGACACACAAATTACTTTTGTGTGTCTCTTTTATGTAAGGGGCTTAACAAATAATGATGTCATTTATGCAAATTTTTAGATTTCTTTTAACAGCAATTTTATTATTCACAGCTTCAGTAATATTTGCGCAGCAAGGCGAAATAAGAGGTAAAGTAATAGAAGACTCCAATGGCGAACCTATGATTGGTGCCAATGTGGTAATTAAAGGAACAGCTATAGGAGCTGTAACTGATTTTGAGGGCGATTTTACTATCAAAACAGCACCGGGTACTTATGATCTTCAGGTTTCATTTGTAACTTTTCAGGCCATCACCATTGAAGGCGTTGAAGTTAATTCCGGAGAGGTTAACACTCTAGGTACTGTCAGGTTACAAGTGGAGAAATCGGAACTACAAGAAGTAGTAGTTACAGCAAAAGCAATTCGTACTACGGAAGCTGCCTTAATGACTGTTAAAAAGAAAGCGCCAGGAATGATAGATGGTATTTCTTCTGCCAAATTCAGATTAATTGGAGATGCCACTGCAGTGGAAGCTGTGAAAAGAGTTACGGGTGTTTCTATTGAAGGAGGTAAATATGTTTATGTAAGAGGTTTGGGTGACAGGTATACAAAAACTACTTTAAACAATGTTGAGATACCGGGTTTAGATCCTGACAGGAATAGTTTGCAAATGGATATTTTCCCCACCAACTTAATGGATAATATGGTGGTAAGTAAAACATTCACTGCAGAACTTCCTGCAGATTTTACAGGAGGTCTTGTTAATGTTGAAACAAAAGATTTTCCTGATGAAAAGATATTAAATGTTTCTTTAGGAGTAAGCTACAACCCTAATATGCACTTCAACCCGAATTTTTTAACCTATGATGGTGGCAAAACCGATTTTTTGGGATTTGATGACGGTACACGTGCATTACCTCAAGGTGCAAATAGCGGTATAGTTCCTACCCCTACTAGTGGACATTCTCAGGAGCAGGTATCTCAGTTTGTAAGAAGTTTTAATCCTGAATTGGGAGCAAGAACTTCAACTAGTTTTATGGATTACAGCTTGGGATTTTCTATTGGTGATCAAATATCATTAGGCAAAAAGGACACTGAAAGCTCTTCAGACAAGCCTAAATTAGGTTACATATTCTCTTTGTCATATAAAAACGAAACTAAATTTTATGATGATGTAAACTATGGCGAATACCAGCGATATGCGGAAGCATCAAGTACAGATATGAGATATGCTACCTTACAAACGGGTCAATTAGGTGAACAAAATGTTTTAATTGGTGCATTAGGCGGGCTTGCTTTAAAAACAAGATACTCAAAAGTAAGGTTAACGGCTATGAGATTGCAAAATGGAGAAAAAAGAGCAGGACAGTTTTTAATAGACAATGATGGTGCTGCGGTAGGTCAGTCAGGTTATCTAGCCCAGTCAGATAACCTTGAATATAATCAAAGGTCTCTTACAAATGTTTTATTAAACGGAACACATAACTTACGCAATACAGGTTGGGAAATTGATTGGAGAGTATCTCCAACTATTTCTACTTCAGAAGACCCGGATATTAGAAAAACGGCTTTCTCGGATATCGACAGGGAAAACCCGAGGTTTAATGCAGGGGAAGGCGGTAACCCATCAAGAATCTGGAGATCTTTAAATGAAATAAGCTTAACAGGTAAATTTGATGTTAGTAAAAGATATCAATTTAATGATTCAGATGCAAAATTAAGATTTGGTGCCAGCCATACTTATAAGCAGAGAGATTACGAAATATTGTTTTATGATATTCAGTTCTTCTCAGGCCAATCATGGGATGAAGCCAATCAAGCAGACGTTTTAAATGAGGAGAATTTATTCCCTAATAAACCAAATGCAATTTACTACCAGTCGGGTAATAATAATCCAAATCCTAATGCTTACAACTCAAATATTCAGAACACTGGAGCTTACGTTTCCAATGAGTTTAACCCTATTAAAAATTTAAAAGCAGTATTAGGTTTAAGAGTTGAAAACTTTGTTCAGCGACATACTGGAAGAGATCAGGAGTTTGCCAGTGGCAATACAAATGGCAGAAACCTTGTAAATGAGAAGGTGCTAGATTCATTTGATTTCTTTCCGACAGCTAATTTAATTTATTCATTGGCAGAAGAACAGAATTTGCGTTTTTCCTATGCGAAAACTATTGCAAGACCTTCTTTTAAAGAGCTTTCTTTTGCACAAATCCTTGACCCTATAAGTAATAGGATTTTTAATGGTTCATTATTTCCTTATGCTGATTGGGATGGTAAATTAACAGAAACTAGAATTGATAATTTAGATTTAAGATGGGAGCTTTTCCAGAAGCAAGGACAGATTTTTTCAGTAAGTGCTTTTTATAAAAAGTTTGATAACCCTATAGAATTGGTAAGAATACCTGAACAACAAACTAGTACTGAATTTCAACCCAGAAATGTTGGGGATGGGGAGCTAATCGGACTTGAATTTGAATTGGTGAAGAAGCTTAGCTTTATCTCTCCTGCTTTAGAAAGTTTTAATGTAAACGGAAATGTTACTGTGGTTCAATCAAAAATTGATATGACAGATACAGAATTTAATGCTAGGAAAAACTATGAAAAAGAAGGTCAAAATTTACAGCCTGAAAGGCAAATGGCCGGTCAGGCTCCTTATGTAATTAACGCAGGTTTGTCATACAATAACTTTGACAATGGAATTGATGCAGGTATCTTTTATAATGTTAAAGGCCCTACATTGGCTGTTGTGGGAACAGGCTTATATGCTGATGTTTATGATGAATCATTCCACAGTTTAAATTTCAGTATTATTAAAAGATTTGGTACTGATAACAGAACATCTGTTGACTTTAAAGTTACAAATATTTTAAACGAGAAAAGAGAGAGCGTTTATAAGTCATTTGAAGCAGAAGACGAAATCTTTACCAGCTTTAACCCAGGCACTTCATTTAGTGTGGGAGTAAATTATAAGTTTTAATTAAAATATCATTTTCTTATCTATACCCATTGTTTTAGCTAGTCTAAGGTGATGGGTATTTTTTATTTTAAATTCAACTCAAAACTTCGTGTAAAATCTTCAGGGATTTAATTTCTTTTAGTGAGTTACTGTGAATTTGGAAAAACTGAATAATAATAAATAATAGCGCCCGCCTTTCAGCTCCTGATAATTTTATTTCCTCTGTCAGATTGCTTCTCAACAATTCATCTAGCTTAGCCTCAGTTAAAATATTCATTTTTGAAGGATGATACGGTTTCACTTCACTGATCATTTCTTCTGCGCTGGCAGCAGAAAAGCCTAAATACGCACTTAAATCATTCAGAAATTGTAAGTGGAAATTAAAGAAATTATCATTTTGCTTATCAAAGAACAATAGGCTTTCATGTATAAAATCAAACATACGGGAATTTTCCTCTTCCTCACCTCTTAGTAAATTGTTTAAAACTTCTGCAATGAAAATACCAATGGTCGATTTAGTGATTTGATAAGGGATACTTTGATACGGGTGCAAACATTTTATCTCTGAAAT
>JBEPWY010000037.1:0-16167 GCA_041642185.1 Marivirga sp. | reverse complement strand
AGCTAAAATTCAACTGTATTTTTCACTGGCATTCTTGGTTCCCCTTATTTCTGTAAGTGTAAGTACAGTAAGTTTCGTAAACGCTACTTTCTTAAAGGATATCGTTACTTCTTACCAAGACCGAACCCGACGCGTGGCAGAACAAATGACTGATTTAGTGATGCAGTATGATAAGGGAGAAGTCAGTAAAGAAAACTTTAACAGCGAATTGGTTACTGTAACAAAAGTAGTTAACAGTGACATGAATATTTATGGGTTAAATGGAAAACTATTAGTCACCAGCCAGCCACAAATATTTGAAAAAAAAATACTTTCAGAATATGTAAACCCTGATGCTTTTGCTGCTATCAAATTCGATGATAAGAAAATGATCACTTTGGAAGAGACAATAGGTAGCCTTAATTATCAATCTGCTTATATAGGTATCCGATCCTATGATTCCGGTGATTTATTAGCCATTCTTGCCAGCCCATTTTTTAAATCAAATAAAGAATATGATGATTTACTAACGGATTTGTTAACTAATGTCTTTAATATTTTTGTAGCCTCATTTATCATATTTATGTTTCTGGCTTATGCCGCTACTAAAATTTTGACAGACCCATTAAACATCTTAAAGGAAAAATTGGCCCAGGTTAATTTAGCTGCCAATAATGAACCGCTGGTGTGGAAAGTGGATGATGAAATAGGTTTGTTAATCAGTGAGTATAACGATATGTTACTGAAGCTTGAAAAGAGTCGTTTGGCGTTAAGTAAGACAGAAAAAGAATCTGCATGGCGTGAAATGGCCCAACAAGTAGCTCATGAGATTAAAAACCCTCTTACACCTATGAAGCTTTCTTTGCAACATCTTCAAATGAGGTTGGAAAATAGCGATAACCCACTGCCGGAAGCATCAGCAAAAATAAAGGCTATACTATCTCAGGTAGATAATTTAAGCGATATAGCCACTTCTTTTTCTTCATTTGCTAAAATGCCTATTCCTGATAATGAGCGGGTCTGCATCTCTGATATTCTGAAAAAGGTTACTTCATTTTTTCAGGCACAGCATAATCAAATTGAATTAATTTTACCTGAAGAATCTATTTTTGCCTGGGTGGATAGAAAAATTATTGAACGTATTTTTAATAATATGATCATAAATGCGCTTCAAAGCCAGCCTGATAATGAGTCGGCAGAAGTAAAGATAGAACTTAGCAGAACAGTAGATAAGGTATTGATTTCCATCGCTGATAACGGCATTGGAATACCTGAAGAAAATCATCAAAAGGTATTTTTACCTAACTTTACAACCAAAGAAACAGGTTCCGGAATTGGGCTTGCCATTGCCAAAAGAGGGGTGGAGCATGCAGGAGGTAAAATATGGTTTGAAAGTTCGGTAAATGAAGGAACCACTTTTTATTTAGAATTGAAGTATATGGGATAATTTGACCAGACAAATTTTTAATATATTAGTCCTAATTGTACTCTTTAGCGGAACGATCCTTTCGCTTCAGGCTCAAAATATTTGCTTTCAAACAGAGCGGACCAATATCATATTGCCCGATTCTGTAGTGATAATTTCTTCCTCTATAAAAGTTAAAACTACGGCTGATGAATTAATTGATTTTGAATATGATAACACTTCCTCTTATTTAAATTTTGATTATCAAGGGACTCAATCTAATTATACTATCTGCTTTAATTACCTGCCGCATACTTCTGCTTTAGTTGATGCTCCTTTGTCAATTAGCTTATATGATAGCACTGTTTTATTTAAAGATAAAGCTGTTCACGAGGGTGTGAAACCTTCTACACAGGAAATTCTAGGTTTATCAGGCTTAAATGTAGACGGTGCTTTTATGAGAAGTGTATCAGGAGGTGGACAGCAATCCGTTTTTATGCATTCTGTTATGGATTTACGTATATCAGGAGAAATTTCAGATGATTTAATGCTTGAAGCAAGATTAACTGATCAGCAGATACCTTTTGAACCAGAAGGGAATACTCAGCGCTTACAGGATTTTGATCGTGTAAATGTGAAATTAAAACATAAAACCTGGAGTCTTCAGGGAGGTGATATTTTGGTAAAGTCAGAGAAAGAGTCGCATTTTCTAAGATACAACCGCCAGGTACAGGGAGTTGGTATTTCTACAAATAGGCTTTCAATGGATACTTTGGATTCAAATTCAGAGGTTATCAGTTCTTTCTCGAGAAGTAAAACAGGTATGCAACTGATTACACCTATTGAAGGTGTTTTAGGCCCCTACCGGATCAAGGGACCACAAAATGAGCCCTTTATTTTCATTTTGGCTGGCTCAGAAAGAGTTTATCTGGATGGTAAATTGCTTGAGAGAGGATTAGAAAATGATTATATAATAGATTATAATGCAGCTGAAATTTTATTTAATGCTACCCTTTATATCAATAAATTCAGCAGGATTCAAGTTGAATTTGAATATTCGGATCAGCAGTATGCACGGAATGCAAATATTTTCAAACATAAGCAAAGCATTGATCGGCTCAATATAAGAGCAGGAGTTTTTCAGGAAGCCGATCAGCCCAATAGGTCATTATATGATCTCTCTTTTAATGATATGCAAGCTCTATCTGAGCTAGATAAAAATGCAAGTGTAGGCCAGATACCTGCCTTTGACAGTGTTGCATTCCAACAGGATAAAATCCTGTACGCTCAAAAAGATACTTTATTTGAAAATAATAACTTTTCTGTTTTTTACTTTTCAAAGGATCCTGAAAAAGCCTTTTATCAGGTTACATTTTCTATGGTAGGTGAAAATAATGGTAATTACATCATCGCAAATAGCGCTGAAAATGCAGTAATTTATGAGTGGGTAGCTCCCCTGAAGGGAGTTTCTCAAGGGAACTATGCACCTTTAAAACAAGTAGCACTTCCAAAAAAACAACGTGTGATTTCCATAGGTACTGATTATAAATTTAAAAATGATGATGTTATCTCTTTTGATTTTGCTTCATCAGAAAAAACTAATAACCGCTTTAACCCTCAGGGCTCAAAATACACTGGTAAGGCATTTTCTTTTGGCTATAAAAGTGGGTCTAAAAAACTTAATTTTGGTAATAATTTATCCTATCAGTATCACTTAACATATGAGTACCTTGATTCTGCTTTTCTGCCTATACAAGTATTTCGTTCTATGGAGTTTAACAGAGACTGGGGATCAGAGCAATCAGGTAATTATCAAGCAGGTAAAGAGCATCTGATTGGCTTTGGTAATAAGCTTTTAAGTAGTAAGCAGACATTAACATACCAAACCTATTGGAGACAAAAAGAAGTTTTTGGTAAGGGACACCAGCAAAACCTGCAGTATCAATATGAAGGCGACTGGTCATTAAATTCCTCACTTTTCTATATGCAAAATGAAGAGGATAATAGTAATAACCAATGGATTAAAACTATGGCAAATGCATCTTACACCCAATGGAAAATAAATCCTGGTTATCGGTTTCAAATGGAAAGACATAGCTCTTTTTTGGATGATTCATTGGTTAACAGCTTTATGAATTTCAATAATCACCAATTGTATTTAGTTAAACAGGATTCTTCCAGGTGGAAATTCAGCTTATCTCATGATTTCCGTACGGATTACCAGGTTTTTGATAATGAATTTCAATTATTTGAAAAATCTCAAACTACCCAATTTAATACAGCTTTACAATACAATCGGCTAAGCAATATTAATTTAAGTGCAACTAAACGAAGCATAAAAGATAGCCATGATTCTTCTTTAGCGGAAGACTTTTACCAGGCTGCAGTGCAATGGTCAACTCAATTGTGGGATGGTAATATTTCACAGAGGTTCTACTACCAAACCGGAACAGGTAGGGTGTTGGAACGAAATTACTTCTTTCAGGAAGTGGCACGCAGGATGGGTACACATTCATGGTCTGATTTAAACAATAACGGAGAGAAGGAGCTGAATGAATTTTTTGAGGACCAAACGGAATATGGAGATAGAAATTATATTAAAATATTAACAATGGGAGATAACTATCAGACAGCCTTTATTAATACGGCACGTTATCAGCTACAAATTAATATGCCTTCAGCATGGCGAAAATCTGATGGGTTTATAAGGTTTGTTTCTAAAATATCTGCACATTTTCAAGCCAATTTAGAAACTAAAAACCTGTTTGATGAATGGCAGAAAAGAATTTCTCCTGTTATGAGCAGTTCTGATCAAGACGAGATACTATCTGGTAAGCAGTTTATAAAAGCTAATATGTTTTACAATAGAGGCGGAAAAGCATCATTAGACTTTGGTATTACGGAGTCATTGAGAAAACAACTCTTAATGTCCGGTTTTGAGGGAAATGAAATGAAGGCTTATCACATCAATGGAATGTGGAATGCTTTAAGTGAGTGGAATATAATAACAGCCTATCGGTTTTCTACCCATCAATCCTATTCTGAAGTGGTGACAGATCGTGATTTCACTTATAGCGCACAAATGATTAATCCGCAACTGCAATGGCAGGGGTCAAAGAGTTGGCGGACCGTTTTAAGTTATGAATCACAGTTAAAGCTGAGTACTGATGAAGCATCTAGTGGCAAAGTAATGGTAGATCAAGTTTCTATAGCTAATAAATTTATACGGACAAATGGCGGAGTTTTTGAGAGTAAGATTGGGTTTGTAAATGTAGCTTCTGATTTACAAAGTGATATTACTCCTCTTGCTTATGAAATGTTTGAAGGCTTAAGGGCAGGTAAAAATTATATCTGGAATTTGTCTGTCAGACAAAAAATTGTCGGCGACCTGAATTTAGTATTGCAATATGGAGGGAGAAAAGCAACAGATTCCCGATCCATTCATAATGGATCGGTTCAATTATCTGCATTGTTTTAATTTATGTGCACACAATTCGCGGGAAACTGTTCAGGCGAATTGTTATAAAGTCTTTTTTAATTTTTTCATGAATTTACTGGCGAAAATAAAATCTTCCAGATCTTCCTGATCGGCTTTAAGTATAGTGTCAGAATTACCTTCCCAAACATTTCTTCCTTTTGATAAATACATGATATACTCACCAATACCCATTACTGAATTCATGTCATGGGTCACTACAATGGTTGTAACATTGAGCTCATGGGTTATTTCCTGTATAAGCTCATCTATCAGTAGGGAAGATCGTGGGTCCAATCCGGAATTAGGTTCATCACAAAATAAGTAATTGATATCATTAACAATGGCTCTTGCAAGTCCAACACGTTTTTTCATGCCACCACTTATTTCGGAAGGCATTTTTTTATTTACGCCTTCAAGGCCTACACGTCTTAAACATTCATTTACTCTGTCTGATCTTTCGCTTTTACTCATATCTGAGAGTAATTCAAGAGGAAAGCTGACATTTTGCTCAATATTTTTAGAATCAAAGAGGGCATTTCCCTGAAAGAGCATACCAATTTCTCTTCTCATTTGAGCTTTTTCTTCTTTATCTGCTTCTAAGAAAGGGCGGCCATCATATAAAACTTTTCCTTCTTCCGGTATAATTAAACCAACAATGCATTTTAACAGTACACTTTTCCCGGTACCGCTTCCGCCAATGATCAGGTTAGTTTTCCCTCTCTCAAATTTGCCGGAAATATCAAACAAAATCTGCGTGTCATCAAAGGATTTTGAAATATTTTTTACCTCAATCATATGCTTAATTTAATAAAAGTTCTGCTAAAATATAATCAGCTAATAAAACGGCTATTACACTTTTAGTTACTGCACTAGTACTGGAAACACCAACTTCTAATGCACCACCTGTTGTGTAATATCCCTGATAGGCTGAAATTGAGGAGATTAAAAATGCAAAAACGACTGCTTTTATCATGGCAAAAGACAGTGTAAAAGGATTAAATCCTATCCTGATACCATAAATATATTCAGTTTCAGTAATTATACCTGTTAATGTTCCTGCTAAATAACCTCCATATAAAGATAAA
This sequence comes from Marivirga sp., assembly GCA_041642185.1. Lineage (GTDB taxonomy): Bacteria > Bacteroidota > Bacteroidia > Cytophagales > Cyclobacteriaceae > Marivirga. Next base: position 10,220 of record JBEPWY010000037.1, on the reverse strand, counting down.
AAGCCTGCAATAATTACCAGCATAGGATACATTAGCATTGCAGCTATAATTTTAGGTAAAACCAGGTAGGAGATAGAATTTATTCCCATTACTTCGAGTGCATCAATTTGTTCTGAAATACGCATGGTTCCTAATCCACTTGCCATGCTGGAACCTACCTTACCGGCTATTACTATGGCAGTAATAGTGGGGGCAAGTTCCAAAATAACCATTTCCCTTGTTACCTGAGCAACCACATAATTCTGAATTAAGGGACTTACTAAATTATAGGCTGTTTGAACGGTTGTAACAGCCCCCATAAAAGTGGATGTAATAGCTACAATAATAAGTGAATTCCAGCCAATGGCATGACATTCGTTAATGGTGAGCTTGACATAGGAGGTAAAATTTTCTCGCCTGACAAACATGGTTCCTAAAAATATAAGGTATGATCCAATTGATTTCATGTGTATTAATTATTTTTTAGATGTCACAACTTGTGCCGCCTAAGCGGTATGGAATTCGCTACAAATATTCCTGCCAGAGGCAGGTAAGCTATCTGGCGGTTGGTCCCGTTAGCTATCGAGATTAGCCTAGAATATTTATGCTCAATCATGTAAATTAATTGAATTTATAAGTTACAGACGGTTTTGCATTAAGAAAATTCATCATGTTGTTTCTCCGCCTAAATATATATGCTTTTTCTATTTAATATACCGGAAGAACGATTTTTGTCAAAGATAGATATACTCTAATGATATTGCTTCATTTATTATAGGTATGGCTTCGGTAATTTTTTGTCATCTAATAATTAATTCAGGCCATTTTTTTAAGAGATGAAATCCGGTCTTGTGTATCTTTACGTTTTTACGATAATTTTTATTTAAAGATTTTTAACTAATTCATCAAATTGATTTTTAATCTATTAAACTTAAAGATAATATTCAATATCAGCTTTTCTATAGATTATATCATTTTCATTGTGCTAATTATTAATTCAATAATATGATAATCAACAGAACCTGAAAAAATATCATTAGTTTCGCTAATTACTAGAAACCAAAATTATTAATAAATCGATAGATAAAATTATTTACATTATGAAAGGATTTGTTGTTGTTACAGGAGGCACTAAGGGGATAGGTAGGGCATTAGTTAAACTTTTTGCGACTAAAAATTATGAAATTATCACATGTGCTAGAAATGAAAATGATTTAAAGCAATTAAAAACTGAAATAGAATTAACTTCAAATACAACAATCCATATTAAATCAGCTGATTTATCTAAAAAATCAGAAGTAAATGCCTTTTCCGACTTCGTTTTAGGTATTACTAAAGAAATTAAAGTGATAATTAATAATACCGGTGTTTTTATTCCGGGGAGTATACAGGATGAGCCGGAAGGTAATCTGGAATTAATGATGGATACAAATTTATTTTCTGCCTATTATCTTACTCGTAATTTACTACCTACCATGATTGCACAAAAGAGCGGTCATATATTCTCTATCAGTAGCATAGCAGGTATCACAGCTTATGCAAGTGGAGGCTCCTACAGCATTACAAAATATGCTATGCAGGGTTTTACCAAATGCTTAAGGGAAGAAATGAAAGAAAAGGGCATAAGAGTGACAGCCGTATTACCCGGAGCCACATTAACTGCCAGCTGGGAAGGTGTTGATTTGCCAGAAAGCAGATTTATGAAAGCAGAAGATGTTGCTAATTCAGTTTGGTCGGCCTATTCATTGTCTGACTCAACTGTAGTTGAAGAAATTATTTTAAGACCACAATTAGGAGATATTTAAATGGAGGACAGAATATATTTATCCGCACCACATATGGGCGGAGAGGAGATTAATTTTATAAAAAAAGCTTTTGATGAAAATTGGATAGCTCCACTAGGGCCTAATGTAAACGGGATGGAAGCAGATTTGGCATCTTACTCAGGCTTGCCTAATGCTGCGGCATTGAGCTCGGGTACTGCCGCCATCCATCTTGCGCTTATTATGCTAAATATTCAGAAAGATGATATTGTATTAGCTTCCAGTTTTACTTTCTCTGCAACCATTAATCCTATAGCTTACCAGGGCGCATTGCCTGTATTAATTGACAGTGAAGAGGAAACATGGAATATGGATCCTCAGTTACTGGAGCAGGCGATTAAAGATTATACAGGTAAAGGAAAAAAGCCTAAAGCTGTAATTTTTGTGCACTTATACGGTATGCCAGGTAAAATAGCAGAAGTAGCTGATATTTGTAAGAAATACGAAATTCCATTAATTGAAGATGCAGCCGAGGCTTTAGGGGCATCATGGGAAGGACAAAAGGCAGGTAGTTTTGGTGATTTTGGAGTGTTTTCATTTAATGGAAATAAAATCATAACCACTTCAGGTGGAGGTGCGTTACTTTCAAAAAATAAAACCTGGATTGATAAAGCACGTTATTTGGCTACACAGGCAAGAGATCCTGCTCCTTATTACCAACATACAGAGATTGGCTACAATTACCGTATGAGTAATATTTCAGCTGGTATAGGACGTGGTCAAATGCAGGTATTGGATAAATGGATTGGCAAGAGAAGAGATAATTTTGATTATTATAAAAAGAATTTGAAGGGTTTAAAATTTACCTATCAAGAAGAAAGAGCGGGGGCCTTTTCTAATAGGTGGCTAAGCTGTATTTTATTTGATGAAAAGCATCATGTAAGACCGGAAGAGTTAAGACAGAATTTGGAAACCTTTAATATAGAGACAAGGCCATTGTGGAAACCAATGCATATGCAACCGGTTTTTAAAGGTTGTGATGCCTATTTAAATGGCGTTTCCGAAAAACTATTTAATAAAGGTTTGTGCCTGCCGTCAGGTTCATCTTTGTCTATGGGGCAAAAAGAGCTGATTGTAGAAAAAATTAAGGAGTTCGTGCATTAGTTAAGTGGAATTGTGTAAAATTATATCAAATAGTTTATATTTGTAATTAATGATTAAGAAAATTAATAATATAAGTTTTTTACCCAGATGGATCATTTTATTGATTGATCTGGGGCTTCTCTTGAGCTCAATAGTTTTTGCCTATTTGTTACGTTTTAATTTTAACGTTGAGGAGGTTCTTGCTTTTAAGTTTACAGAAGGTATTGTATTATTTACCATATGCCATTTACTGGCTATCTTCATCACACAAAGTTACGCAGGCATCATTCGCTATACATCTTTACAGGATGGAATAAGAATAACTTATACAACTGTTTTAGGTACCTTCTTAAGTGGTGTGGTAAGTTATATCAATTACCTTTACCAGGGAAGTGTAATTATTCCTTTATCGGTTTTAATTATTAGTCTTGCAGTTGCTGTTATCCTGTTATTCTTTTACAGAGTTTTGGTTAAAAGTTTGTTTTCATATTACCGTGATGCAGTGCGTCATAGAAAAAACGTAATGATCTTCGGTGCCGGGCAGTATGGAATTATCACCAAGCAGGTAATAGATTTTGATCCTAATGCCAGAATGAGAGTAGTTGGATTTTTAGATGATGATTTAAAAAAGACGGGTAAAGTAATCAATGGCTCCTTCATTTATGACGCAAATTATTATCTTTCAGAGACATTAAAAAAATACAGGGTTCATGAGGTGATTATTGCCATAGCAGGAATTTCTATAGAAAGGAAGAATGAGTTAGTAGATCAATGCCTAAAGGCCCAGGTAAGAGTTCGTACTGTTCCTGCCCCTGATAAGTGGATCAATGGTGAGTTAAGTATAAACCAAATAAAAGAACTTCGCATAGAAGATCTTTTAGGCAGGGCCTCCATTCAACTTAATAACCCTAAAGTAAATGAAAGCATTGCCGGAAAAGTAGTGCTTATTACAGGTGCGGCCGGCTCCATAGGCTCTGAAATTTCCAAGCAAATACTTAAGGAAAAACCAAAACAATTAATCATTTTAGATCAGGCAGAATCATTCTTATATGGAATTGATCTAGAACTAAAGAATATGCCCGAATCTTCTGAGGTAAATATTACGCCTATAGTGATGGATGTTGCCAATAGAAGAAGGCTTAACAGTGTTTTTGTTAATTTCAAACCTCAGATAGTATATCATGCAGCTGCATACAAGCATGTGCCATTGATGGAAATTAACCCTTTTGAAGCTGTAGCTTGTAATATTTTCGGGACTAAAAATTTGGCAGACCTTTCAGCAAAACATCAGGTGGATAAGTTTGTGATGGTTTCTACTGATAAAGCGGTAAACCCAACCAATGTAATGGGAGCCACTAAGCGTATATCTGAGATCTATGTGCAGTCTTTGAATGACTATAAAAATGATGAAGATAAAAATGTAACCAAATTTATCACCACTAGGTTTGGAAATGTTTTAGGTTCAAATGGATCGGTAATACCTTTATTTAAAGCACAAATTGATAAAGGAGGGCCTGTTACAGTAACACATCCTGATGTCACAAGGTATTTCATGACTATTCCTGAAGCTTGCCAGCTTGTAATAGAAGCCGGTGTGATGGGGTATGGAGGAGAAATTTTTGTGTTTGATATGGGTAAATCAATAAAAATAGTTGATTTGGCTAAAAAGATGATCCGACTTTCCGGTTTTGAAGTAGATGTGGATATTAAAATTAAATTTTCAGGCTTAAGAGAAGGGGAGAAACTATTCGAGGAGTTATTAAGCAATAAGGATACTACTTTGCCGACTCATCATGAAAAAATCATGATTTCCAAAACGGACAGAATGGGTTATAAGGAAGTACTGTTTCAGTTGGAAAAATTAAACAACCTGCTGATTAATGAAAACGAATTGGGCATGATCATGCAAATGAAAAATATGCTTCCTGAGTTTATCAGCCAGTCATCACGTTTTGAAATTCTGGATGAACAGCTAAAAGAAGAGCGTTCAGAGAAGTGGAGGATTAGCAGAAAGATAAGTTGAGAACGATCATGTGTTGAGGTATGTATTCGTTTTGGTGACTGACTCGTAATTTATTTAGACACTAATCCCTCCTGATGCTCATGGAATTTTTTCATCACATATCGTATAGATCGGTATGTATTTACCAGCACCGTTCGCATTTCTTTTTTATTGGCCCAAATAACTTTATCAATTCCTTCTTCCTTCTGAGGTTTCATTTTTGAGTCGCTTAGGGTATTCATTTGATACCAGGAAGTTTTTTTCAGATGGCTTTTACCATTACGGGTATAGGTATGCCAGGTTTTGCAAATTTTATACCCGAGCTCCACTTTTATATTACATTCTTCCTCAACTTCCCTAACAGCCGCATCTTCTACTTTTTCTTTCTTTTCTAATTTACCCTTAGGTAGATCCCATTTTTTTAAACGGTAGATAAATAAGATTTTATCTGCCTTAATTACAACACCGCCTGCAGCTTTCACAATTTTAAACTTGTCTTTAAAGTCCTCAATTACCTGATCGTAATCATAAACTTTACAGGTAAGGGAGTCAAGCTTCTTGTTTTTATCGTTCCGTAAAAACTTATAGAAATTATAAATGAACTTAAAATCTGCCTTCCTAACTAACACATCATCTATCAGATCATCAAATTGAATATCCTCTTTGGTGGAATCAATTATCATATCATAATGCTCCCTGTCCAGCACTTTTTCCATAGGAACAATGTAAAGCGGAACATCATTTATAAATATTTTCATAAATAAGTTTTAATATTAGGCGCAAGTAAGAGAATTATTTTGCAGTACTCAAGCTGTAAAGCTTAAAAATTTAAACATTGTAGAAATAATAAATTTAGTAAAAGAACTCAAATAATTGGGATGGATTGCTTTTCCGTATTGTGCTAAAGCTTTTTCTCTTTTATTTTACACTATATGAAGAGTGTCAAATTCTACTAATAATTCTACATGCTCTTCCTTTTTACTATTCGTTACGGTTTTTTTTACCTAAGTACTGAATTCTGACAATTGATCATTAATTTTAACATACCGAAATTTATTAAAAGCAATTTAACCGTTTTCTTATCTTTTTTATAGATAGAAGGTGATCTGTATAGGATTTCTCTCGTTTAAATTATTGATTTTAATTTGCTAATAAAAATTCATAGAATCAATGAGAACTAAAGTTATTGCCATTTATGGACTATTGTCTATTTTTTCATTATCAGTTATTTTTCATCTTTTAGTAATAATAGGCTTTATACCGTATGATATAGTATGGGGCGGTAGGCTTTCTGATTTTACAGAAATGGTGATATTTGAAAGCATTTCAATTATTCTAAATTTGTTGATGCTTACTGTGGTAGCTTCTTACGCAGGATATCTTAAAAAAGGAATAAACCACAAAGCAATAAAAGTGGCTTTATGGTTAATGTTTTTTCTTTTTCTTGTAAATACTATAGGTAACTTAAATTCCAATAATGAGATGGAACGAATTTTATTTACTCCTATCACCATTTTAGTTGCAGCATTTAGCTTACGTTTAGCTTTAAGCAGAGGAGGTGCCTGATTAACTTTCCGCAATTATAATCCCTATAATGTAGGCTTTAACCTATCCCAGCGTAATATCCAATGTCATCATCACTGCAAAGCCAATCATGGCCCCAATAGTGGCTGAATCCGTTTCATTATCCCTTTGAGAACTAGGTATTAATTCCTCTACCACTACAAATATCATAGCCCCAGCTGCAAAAGATAAAGCATAAGGTAGTATCGGCTTAATAGTTACTACCAAATAAGCGCCCAATACCCCTGCAATAGGCTCAACAATACCTGATAGCTGCCCATAATTGAACGCCTTTAACCTGGATAAGCCTTCTTGTCTTAAGGGGACTGATATGGCCGCACCTTCAGGAAAATTCTGTAAGCCAATTCCCAGAGCCAATGCTACTGCTCCTGCTAATTGGCCCGCTTCGGGATTATTAGCTAATGCGCCAAAAGCTACTCCAACCGCCAATCCTTCCGGAATATTATGGATAGTGACAGCCATCACTAATAGAATGCTTCTCTGCCATTTGGTCTTTACTCCTTCTGCATTGTCAGTAGAGAGACCCAAGTGTAAATGTGGGAGCAATTTATCAATCAGGTATAAAAATGCTCCTCCTAAAAGAAATCCGCTAACAGCTGGAATCCAAGGACTCACGCCAGTAGCTTCAGCTACTTCTATTGCCGGCTTTAAAAGGGACCAAAAGCTCGCTGCTATCATAACCCCTGCAGTAAAACCCAACATGGGTTTTAATATTTTAACGCTGATTTTCTTAAAAAAGAAAACCAGGGAAGCACCTAAGCTGGTAACTCCCCATGTAAAAAGGGTGGCAAAAAGTGCCAGTAAAACAGGATCGTATTCCAACAGCCATTCCATGTATCAAATTATAAAATTAAAATGATATGCTATTGATATAAAGGTTTTATTATTGTACGTGTAATTCCGTTTTTAAGAGATGATTATGGATGTTTTCTGAAAAGAAAATTGAGTTTCAACTTAATCCTGAAACTCAATTTGTATCTCATACTCCTGTTGCTCCACTTCAGAAGGGTTAATCCAGTATTGGGAAGTGAAAATTGTAAATTGATTCTCTCCTTTATTTTCTACCTTCCAAAGAATATCTTTTGCTTCTGGAAAATCTTCATTTTCTTTCAATTGTTTAGTAAACAACCTTATAATAACGTTTCTATCAGATAAGCTTTCAGCCAATATTTTAAGAATTGTTTCTTTATCATCAGGATTTAAAATCCCGTCTTCTGCAATGATTTCACAATCAATAATTGTAGCCAAAGAATTTAAGAACTTGCCATTATAAGCTTTATATAAAAATTGATTGATATGGAACAAAGGCTCGTGCAGGTCTATTTCAGGATACTCTTCACTTATTCTGTCAATAAGCATATCATTTGAAATTTGCTCAATTTGTCCTTCGTTTAATCTATCTCCTAGCTTGTATTCAAGCAAAATGGCGGCAGACTCGGCCGGTTCCAATTCTGTAATGGCCATTTTTAAATATTCAAGTCTATTTTCTTTTTTAACTGTGGAGGCATCAGGAAAATTGAACATCTCCAATAGCTGAACATAATCTTCATCTGTCCAGTAATTGGGCAATTGTTCAACTGTGGAAATATCTTTTATAGTTACTTTAAAATTAGTCATGTACATGTATCTTTTATTCTTCTTTTAGCAACGTGAATAAAAAAAATAAGATGTATAAGCTTATAAATCCAAAAGCAGTTCAATACCTATAGTTAACTTTTACAAGTTAAATTCCATAAGACCAGGTTTTAATTTTTGAATTAATTCATTTTATCCATTTCAATCTTTTTTAAGAAAGCATCTTTTTGGTCTACATAAAAGGCTATTTTGCTGTATTTCTTTTTGATACCATATAAGCCACAGATAAAATTCTCTTCTTTTAGCTTTATCAATAAATTATGGTTTTCCAATTCCCCCAGTGGTGATAGTTTGACTATGCTATCTTCCTTTTTTATAGATTGGCTAAAAGCTTCAACGGATTCAATGCTTTCTAAATCAATATCAGTTTCATTCAATATACCATAGCGTAATTTCAGTTTTCCATTTTCTATAATAAACGGTCTTTTTGGAATAGATTTTAAAAATCCCCATAACTGAAGAGCAGTGTATAGGCTTAATCCTGTGACAATCCAGGCGGCTAAACTGCTCCACTTCATTAATAAAAGATGGATTGCAAAAGTCTCCACCAATATAATCAATATAAATACGGCCAACAAAGCCATAGATCCACTGTCCTTATGGTGGGTAAATTCATTAAGTTTGTAGTGGCTTTTTTTCCAGTTGATAAAACCATAGTAAAATACAGCAACTTCAGTAGCAAAAGGTATGGCTGCTTTCCGTGGCATAATTTCATAGCAGACATCTTTAAGTGCGGTAAAAAAATCAGGAGTGGTTTCCTTTTGTGCTTTTAAAAAAAATTATAGTTCTCCTTACTTTTCAAGTAACAATTGATATAACAGCAAGCTCAACAAAGCCTGAAATATTTGTGCTATGAATTTGATAAATAGTCTGCAAAAACCAATAAATAACTTAATTTTGCAGAAATCTTCAGTATAATTATAACTCTCACATGATTAAAATTGCCAAAGCCGAAATAGCACAAAAAATAGCCTCTGAATTATTGCGAATAGGAGCTATTAAAATTCAACCTCAAAAGCCATTTACCTGGGCTTCGGGTTGGAAATCCCCTATTTATTGTGATAATCGTTTGTCTTTGTCATTTCCTGAAGTAAGAACTACTATTAAAAATTATTTAAAGGAAGTTATACTAAATGAGTTCCCCAAGGTGGAAGCGATTGCAGGTGTTGCTACAGCAGGCATACCGCAAGGAGCCTTATTGGCTGATTTATTGGATTTACCTTTCTTGTATGTTCGCTCTAAGGCTAAAGGGCATGGTATGGAAAATATGATTGAAGGAAAGTTGGAGAAGGGGCAACAGGTAGTATTAGTAGAAGATTTGGTTTCTACAGGAGGCAGTTCCATTAAAGCAGCCAATGATATCAGAGAGTCTGGAGGAGTAGTTATGGGCATGTTGGCCATTTTCACTTATGGTTTTGATGCGGCTGTTCAAAATTTTGAAAAAGCGGATATTCCATTGATTTGCCTGAGTAATTATCATTATTTGTTGGATGAGGCTTTGAAAGAAAGCTATATTGAAGAGAAGCAGCAAGCTACCCTGAAAGACTGGAGAGATAATCCAGCCGCCTGGGGAAAGTAATTTCTCTATTCATTTTAGGGTGTCACTAAATTACATGTATCCAAAGCTTGTCAACATGTGTTTTGTATATTAAAAACCAGTTTAGGAAAATGGAAACCTGCTAACTTGTCAACCAGCAAACTTGCTTACCTTAACACCTTATCACTTACTTACTTTACTAAAGCGCTTTACCAAAGAAAGCTGAAAGTTTAAGATATTATCATTATTATCCGGGTTGCCGAAGGTAGAGATATTATCTAAATAATCTGTTTGAGTATTCCATAGGCTTATTTTTGTATGAATGCCAAAACCGTTAGGTAAAAAGTAATAAGCGGCCAAAGAGGTAGGAAGTATAACAGTGAAGTTAGACGCGGATTCTCCAGGCGCCCGTGAATTTAATTCATTAGCAAGATTTTCATTGTTTTGATCATATACATTAAAACGAAAGAAGCCAAATCCCTGAGCAATAAAAACTGACCAGTTTTCTTTTTTAATAATGTGAAAAACAGGTTCTATATGGATGCTTTGATAAACTGCACTAGCAAAACTATTTATT
>JBEPWY010000036.1:0-16182 GCA_041642185.1 Marivirga sp. | reverse complement strand
GGAAGGCGATGGTTTTCCTTCTTTAATAGTTGATTTTTATGCAGGATGTGCAGTTTTTCAGGCACACACAGTAGGTATGTATCGCATCAAAGATGCAATGGTAAAAATACTTCAAAAGGTTTTAGGTGATCAGCTGAAAGCAGTTTACGATAAAAGCGGCCATACCCTGGCTTTCGATTCCGGTATTACTCATCAGGACTCCTTTCTTTTTGGTGAAGAAAAAGAGGAATGGCGAGTGAAGGAATACGGAAATGATTATAGTATTAATGTTGTAACAGGGCAAAAAACAGGTTTTTTTGTTGATCAGCGTGAAAACAGAAAGCTTTTAGAAACCTATAGCCGTGGTAAGAAAGTATTGAACACTTTCTGTTATTCAGGCGGCTTTTCAGTTTCGGCTTTAAAAGCAGGTGCCGAATTGGTGCATAGTGTGGATAGTTCCAAAACGGCCATTGAGCTGACTGATGAAAACATTAAATTAAATTTTAATGATAAAGCACCACATGAGTCTTTTTGTAAAGACGTATTCTCATTTCTGAATGAAATGCAGGAGAATTATGATGTGATTGTGCTGGATCCACCGGCTTTTGCCAAGCACAGGCGTGTGCTCAACAATGGCTTAAAAGGCTACAGAAATATTAACGAAAAGGCATTCAGGAATATCAAAGAAGGAGGAGTGTTATTCACCTTTAGTTGTTCTCAGGTGGTAACCAATGAATTGTTTAGGATAGCAGTTTTTTCTGCGGCGGCTAATGCTGGCAGGGAAGTGCAAATTATCCATCAATTGCACCAACCGGCCGATCATCCAATAAGTATTTACCATCCCGAAGGTGAGTACCTGAAAGGCTTGGTTTTAAGGGTGTGGTAAATTTTCAATAGACAAATATTCAGTAGACAAAAGGACAAGTTTTCAACTGACAAAAGAAGGTTGAACCGCCACCTTGAACGTTCCCACCCTTAAGGCGGGAACGTGAGCGTGGAAACAATGTCGGTACGTTGCAAACGTCAGACATTTGTTGGTCCTTGGACTGGGGCCGGCATAGCTTGTCCCGCCCTTAAAGCGGAAATGTAAATCTTGATGTTATATTCTTCGATTGCGATTCAACCTTTCTTTCGCAACTGAAGCGCTTCATTTTTCTCCTCAGTTTTCACTATAGAAGCCAAAGTAGCTCCTTTTAACCGCTTTACAGTCTCATTACGTATTTCTAAAAACACCTCTCTGATTCCGCAGGTTTCTTCATCAGTACATTCTTCGCACCTTTCATAATATTTATAGGTTACACAGGGAAGTAGAGCCACTGCGCCGTCAAATAAACGCATCACTTCTGCCATATGTACTTTTTCAGGGGCCTTATTTAATGAATAACCACCATATTTGCCTTTTTTACTGACCAGGATATCAGCTTTTTTAAGCTCTAGCAATATGGCTTCAAGAAATTTATGAGGTATGTTCTGGTCTTTGGCAATCTGGCCAATTGCTATAGGGGCATCTTCGGAATTCTTCACCAGGTAGACGAGTGCATTAATGGCGTATTTTGCTTTTTTTGATAACATGAATAACTTATCTGGTTAAAGCCTGAATAACTTACTGTAGGTAAATGAAGTTTCAGGTTTTAACCAGATATCAGTTTTTAAAAAATTGATTTTATTTACTCTTTCCCTTCCTTCTTTCCTTCTTTTTCAGCTTTCTTCTCCAATACTTCAGGAGCTTCTCTTCTGATTATGTCATACCATCCTATAATTTTCTTTACATCAGAAGGATAGACCTGGTTTTCATCATAATTAGGCAAAATATGTTTCAAAAATGCCATTATTTCCTCCTTAGAGGCATTGTTGTCTATACCTGTGTCGTCGCCAAACTCTTTGTTAATGGTGATTAGCACATTCTGCAAAGGAACATTTCCCTCAGCATCAGTGGTATAAACTGATATCTCATCTAAAATAGAAACTCTATCGTGCGCATGAGCAATCAGCTTCTTCTTCTTATCATCCAAAGATTCCAATATAACTCCCGTTCTGGAGGGTTTCACTACCTTGTACAACCCACCTTTTCCTGTAACCGATGCAATCTCGTTTAACTCCATATTCTGTTTAACTATTTTTCAAAAACGAATTTAGCAGTTTCCTAGGCATTAATACAAATTAACTGGAACCTTTATAGGTTAAAATCTAAAAACTATAATTCTTTTTTAACCATTGATTGCATCCAAAGAATCCAACTTTTCGAAAGTTGGATTCTTTTTAAGTTCACAGAAATTAACAAAGTCAAAAAAAAGTGTTCTTTCTCGATGGATCGGGACAAGTTGTGTGAAAACTCCGTGCCCTTTGTCTAAAAACCTTAAGTCCTCCGTGGTAAAAAATTTGAGCCCTCCCCTGATGTGTCGGAATAAATTATGGTCAAAACAACTTATCCTTTTAACACCGGCTTCACCACCATCTGGAAATTCTTTCTGGTTTTTTGCTCCATATAAATTGTTCTGTCTTGCCTGATGCTATTGATCAAGCCTTCTTCATAATTTTTGATGGTAATTAACTCCAACCCTTTATTATAGAGTATGTCAAAATAATTTTCCAACCCAGGCAGTAGCTTTTCCAATTTATGCCAGTCGTCATTAACGCAAATGGAGAACGAAATAGCTGAATTCTGCATCATATTGATTTTGATGTTCAGCTGATCTAGAGCCGTAAAGATTTTCGAAAGGCTATTTTCACTAATAAATGTGAAATCCGTTACCTGAAAAGTGATCAGACATTGTTTCTCTTTAATGATGATGCAGGGGATAAGGTGCTCAATTTTACAGTCATGGATGATGGTTCCGCTCCTGTCCGGGTCCTGAAACGATCGCACGTGTAAAGGAATGTTTTTATTAGCAAGCGGTTTTATTGTTTTAGGGTGGATTACAGAAGCACCATAATAAGTCATTTCCGCAGCCTCCTTATAAGAGAGCTCTTGATATAAGGTGGCATCAACTATTTTTTTAGGATCAGCATTCAGTATGCCCGGTACATCTTTCCAGATAGTGACCGAGTGTGTATTTAGGCAATAAGCAAAAATAGCAGCGGTAAAATCAGAACCCTCCCTCCCTAAGGTGGTAATGTTGTTTTTGTGATCAGAACCTATAAAACCTTGTGTGATGATGATATCCTTATCTTCAAATGCCTTATTTACTCCGGATGAAATATTTTGCTCAGTAACTAACCAGTCAATGGAAGCATCACGAAAACTACTGTCAGTTTTTATCCATTCATGAGCATTGTATTTCTGAGCTGTAAAATCTTCTTGTTGAAGAAATGCTTCTATAATGAGTGAAGAAATAAATTCTCCATGGTAGATGACACTATCATAAGAAGCATCATAATTTTTATTACTGACGGATGCTAGATTTTCTTTCAGTTTTTCTATTTGATTTTTTAGCTGATTGCTTACAGCTTCAGGATTCGGAAATAAATCCCGAACAATATTAAAATGGTAATCGTAAAAATTATTTATGAAAGCAGAAATATCTTTATTCTCTAGTTTGGCATGCAACATTTCTTCCAGGGCATTTGTAGATTTACCCATGGCTGAGACTACTACTACCAATTTTTCTTCAGGAAATCGCCTCAATATATCAGTCATATTACGAACCGCAACTGCATCTTTTATTGAAGCTCCTCCAAATTTAAAAACCTGCATAAATATCTTTTCTCACTTGAACCGGCAAATTAAGCCGCAAATTTTATAATTTAGCGCAATAGTAAAAAAATATATCATGCAAAACAGAATTGCTACCCCTGTAGGCATTACTTTAGACCGTTTTATCAAGAAAAAGCAGAACGATTTTGCTTTTGCAACGGGTGAATTGTCTCAGTTATTGAGAGATATCGCACTTGCCGGAAAAATTATTCACAGAGAAGTGAATAGAGCCGGCTTGTTAAATATCAGCGGTGCCTATGGTACTGAGAATGTTCAGGGTGAAGAACAGCAGAAGTTAGATGTAATTGCCAATATCCGATTTATTCGTGCCTTGAAAAATGGTGGGGAAGTATGTGCTATTGTTTCAGAAGAAGATGAAGAAATTCTCGATGTTCAAAATCCGGATGGCAGGTATATAGTAGCAATGGATCCATTGGATGGTTCTTCTAATATAGATGTGAATGTGTCAATAGGTACAATTTTTTCTATTTTCAGAAGAGTATCACCAGTGGGCGGACCTGTAAGTCAGGAAGATGTTTTGCAAAAAGGTAGTGAGCAAGTGGCTGCGGGTTATTTATTGTATGGGTCTTCCACCATGATGGTATACACTACAGGCAGAGGCGTGAACGGATTCACCTACGACCCTTCTTTAGGAGAATTTTTCCTTTCTCATGCCAATATTCGCATACCGAAAGACGGAAATATATATTCTATTAATGAAGGAAGTTATGGAAGCTTTGATCCTAGCGTTGTAACTTATATTGAAACCTGTAAGAAATCAAATTATACAGCAAGGTATATTGGTTCACTGGTGGCTGATTTTCATAGGAATTTACTAAAGGGGGGGATATATATTTACCCCGCCAATCAAAAATCGGTAAATGGTAAGTTACGACTCAACTATGAGTGCAATGCCCTGGCTCTTATATGCGAGCAGGCAGGTGGTAAAGCAACTGATGGCAAGCAGCGAATACTTGATATACAACCCAAAACGCTGCATCAGCGTGTGCCTTTTTATGTAGGCTCAAGTAATATGGTAGATGCAGCTTGTTCGTGAAAAGTCTTAACCACCTAGTGAGCTGAGATTTAAACAGGGTACGAAAAACATATAATTTTAACCTTATACCACAGCGTTTGTGTCATCACAAATGCTTTATTTGATGTTGTATTTAAAAAATATTTTCTTCGATCTGTATGTACGAATTAGCAGTTTCCGTGGTAAAAAAAAAATAACGATAATTACCTATTGTGCTGCTAATTACACAGAGCATAGGTATCGTATAAAAAGTGATTTGTAAAGACACTAATTACTTTGTACTACTCACCAACTTCATTCCAATGCTCGTTCAATTGTTCAATAAAGCCTAAAATCTCTTCTCTGCCTTTTTCTTCTGTAGCAGAGCTAATAAAGTGCGGAGGAAATTCATCCCATGTTTGGAGCATGTTCTTTTTAAAAACGGCCACATTCTGTTGAGTCTTACTTTTGGATTGCTTATCTGCTTTGGTAAATATAAGTGATATAGGTAACCTATTGCTCCCCAGGAAATCGATAAACTCCATATCTATTTTTTGCGGTGGCAGGCGTGAATCTATTAAAACAAATACACATACCAGGTTTTCTCTTGCAGTAAGGTAATTATTAATCATACTGCCCCAGCCTGCATTTACCTTTTTACTCACTTTTGCATAACCATATCCAGGTAAATCTACCAAATACCACTGCTTATCCATCAAAAAATGGTTAATAAGTTGCGTTTTACCCGGTTTTCCTGATATTTTTGCAAGACTTTTTCTACCGGAAAGCATATTTATTAAAGAAGATTTTCCTACATTGGACCTTCCAATAAAGGCATACTCAGGTAAATCAGGAGCGGGGCACTTGCTGTGATCTGTATTACTGATAATAAATTCTGCTTCTTTTATGCTATTCATGCTGTAAAGATAAAGTCTTTATATATTAAAAAAGACAGAAAAGTGAACTATATAAAAGATTTTATGTAAGTTTTTGCCTGTTTTTTTGATATAACATAAAAAGTAACTTAATTTAAGTGATTATTTGAGTGAAGCGGCTTAACTCGCTATCTTTTACCGTATTAAGAAGTATATGAAATTATTATATAAACTGTTTATTATCTTTCTTACACCCATTGTTTTTTTAAATGATGGTTTCTCACAGGAGTTAACTCCTGAGCAACAAGCTGAGGATTTTTTAGAAACAGCCAGAATTATTATGGCTGAATCTAAGGTGCTTACTCAAGCAAGAGACATGTATGTATTTGCCGCTGAAGCTGATCCGAATAACATAGAAGCTAATTTTATGGCGGGTAATACCTACTTGCAAACTACAGAGAAAGCTAAAGCAACAAAATTTCTATTACGAGCATATCAGCTAGATCCGGATTATAAATTCAATTTATTGTATCTGATAGGTAGAGGGTATCACTATGGGTATAATTTTGAAACAGCTACTGATTACTATAAGGAGTATCTGAGAAAACTTGAGAAAAACAAAGGCTATAGTGGATCCGATAAAACACCACTGCTTGAGGTAGAAAGAAGAATTTACGAATGTGATAATGGACAGCGGTATAAAAATAACCCTGTAAACTATTCAATTGTAAATATGGGCCCCTCCATCAATTCTGAATCCTGGGATTATGCTCCTGTAATCAATGCAGATGAAACCGTAATGGTATTTACCACCAGAAGACAAGACGGTAACTTAAATGAAAATGTATTCGATGATAATTTTCATTACGAAGATATTTTCATTTCAAAAAAGAGTAATGGAAAATGGCAATATGCCGAAAATATTGGTAGTGTAGTCAACACAAAATACCATGATTCTAATTTAGGCTTTTCTCCTGATGGTAAAACGTTATATATCTATAGCGATGAGGGTAATGGTGATATCTATTATACTAATTTATTGGCAGAAGATACATGGTCACCACCAGTTGGTTTAAGTGAAAACATTAATTCATCAGGCTATAATGAAAAATCTGTTTCTCAATCAACGGACGGTAATACTTTGTTTTTTGCAAGTAACCGTCCCGGTGGAAATGGAGGATTCGATATTTATTTTTCCACGAAAAATAAAAAAGGAGAGTGGGGACCATCTAAAAATATTGGAAACGTAATTAATACCGAAGCGGATGAAGACGGACCTTTTATTCAGTTTGATGGTAAAACCTTATACTTCAGTTCCACAGGTCATGATGGTATGGGAGGCTTTGATATTTTTAAATCCGAATACGATAGCGCAAGTAATGAATGGAGCACACCTCAAAACTTAGGTTATCCACTTAATTCCCCTGATGACGACATCTATTTTGTAATGACCAAAGATGGTAAAACAGGATATTATGCATCAGTAAGAGAAGATGGCATGGGGTATAATGATATTTATTCTGTAACCATTGCAGATGCCAGTGGTGGAGTAAATAAGGAAACTTCCAAAAAGGAGAGCAATGTAGAAGAAAATCAAAAGGATTCTAAACGCGATATCGATAAAGTGGAGGTAGCTGAAGTTAAGGAAGATGATTCTCCTGATTCAGAAATGCCAGTTATTTTAATGGTACGTATAGTGGATGTTGCAACCAATGAAACTATGGATGCCAATCTGGAATTCAAAAGCCAACCAGATAATTTAGTGCTCCCTGCTAATCAGGCAGAAGATGGTATTTACAGTTTTACTATTATTAGAGACGAGGATACTGACTTTATGCTATCAGCATCTAAGCCAGGCTATATATTTTCCAATAAGAGAATTACTATTCCTGCATCGGGAGAAACGGAAGTTACTATAAGAGAAACTATTAGACTGGGTAAAGCAGAAGTAGGCTCATCTAAAGTGTTAAAGTATATCTTCTTTGACTTTGGGAAAGCCACATTAAAACCTGAATCTGATGATGAGTTGAACAAAATGGTTAATTTCTTAAATGAAAATAAGTATGTAAGCGTTGAAATTGCAGGTCATACTGATAATATTGGCAATGATGCTTTCAATAAGAGGCTTTCTCAATTACGTGCAAATAGAGTAATGGAATATTTAGTTAATAAGGGCATAGATAGGAGTAGGCTTACTGCTGTTGGCTATGGCGAGGAAAGACCAATTGTAAGTAATGATGATGAAGTGATGGGTAGAGAGATTAACAGAAGAGTTGAATTTATCATTAAGAAATAGAATTATAAATTTCTAGATATTATATAAAGGAGCCGTTAAGGCTCTTTTTTTTTGCTGTCCATTTAAAAAAAGGTGAATAAAAATGTGCTACTAATAAGGGGATACCGGATCAAGTCTGGCATAGCTTGTCCCGCCCTTAAAGCGGTAACGGTAAGCATGGATCAATGTCGGTACGTTGCAAAAGTCAGACATTTGTTAACCCCTTGATTTAGTCAATAATGTCATCTCTGCTTCCTCAAGAATAAGCAGAAGGCTTTAACTTTAGTAACCATAGGTATCTCCTCATTTATAGCACAAAACTAAAATACACATCTAATAATGGGATACCGTATCAAGTCCGGTATGACCGGTATGCGTGGCGCTTGTGTATTGCTTAGCATCTTTATGAACCATTATATGTCGGCACCATGCAAAAAAATGTAATATAATTAAATGTAAAAAACATTCCATAAAATAATTTTTTATATTTGTATATACGTTAATTAAAGAATTGCTAATACCATAACAGGCCTAAATTATGAAAAAATACGCCATTATAGTAGCCGGAGGTTCAGGGAAACGAATGGGAGCAAGCCTACCTAAGCAATTCTTAAGATTGCAAGGCACGCCTGTGCTAATGCATACCTTACAGGCATTTCATATGGCAGATTTTGACATTGAAATTCTTGTAACTCTTCCTGCCGAGGAGCTTAACTTTTGGAAAGAACTTTGCGAGTGGCATTACAATTATACTCCCCATATAACTATAAAAGGAGGTAAAACCCGTTTTCATTCAGTTAAAAATGCATTAGCTCATGTAGAAAAGGGTTCGCTTGTAGCTATACATGATGGTGTACGACCGTTAATAAGTAGCGATATAATATTAAGCTCTTATAATATGGCTCGTGAAAAAGGAAGTGCGGTTACCGCAGTAAAGATGAAAGATTCGGTAAGGCAGTTAGAAGCGATAAAGAGCAATAGCCTTGACCGTAGCACATTGAGAACCATACAAACTCCTCAGACTTTTCAATCTGATTTAGTAAAGGTTGCTTATGAGCAAGATTATAACGATAAATTTACTGATGATGCATCAGTTGTAGAAGCTTCCGGTCACAATATATCATTGTTAACCGGAAGCTATGAAAATATAAAAATAACTACTCCTGAAGATATGCTTATTGCAGAAGCGTTATTAAATGCAAAGTGAGCTTTTACTCTCACTTTGCTAATATTCATCTTCGTTAAAAAAGAAATCATCTTTTGAAGGGTAGTCCGGCCAAATTTCCTCAATATTTTCATAAGGCTGACCATCATCTTCTAATTCCTGAAGGTTTTCAACAACTTCCAGAGGTGCGCCTGATCTGATACCGAAATCAATTAATTCGTCTTTAGTGGCAGGCCACGGTGCGTCTTCTAAATATGAAGCTAATTCTAATGTCCAATACATATTCTAGCGTATTTTTTTGATGCGCAAAAGTATAATAAATTTTTGTAAATCAAAGTTTTAATTCACTTTCACTTAAAAAATTTTGAATAAATATTCAAGAATAGAGTGATGTGTTTTAATTAGTTTTGATTTTTGTTGAAATCACGTAATTCATTCAGGATTTGTTGCTTAACAGCTACCTTTCTTTTTTGTTTCTCATGTTTGAATCCTACCAGCTTATCCAGCTTATCGGCACCTAAATTAAATTTTTCCAGATTCTCTTCAAAAATGAGTAATTCTTTCTGATCTCGGCTTAGCAGATCACGCAATAAATTCATTTTAAATTTAAGTGCTTCTTTTGCATCCAGTTGAGGCCTAACCTTCTTTTTATATAAACTTTCTAAAAAATGCTTTTCAAATATATAGTCGTTCAAAAAGAAGAAATCTTCATTTCCTTTTTTTCCTGCACTTACTTTACCTAAATCTTTCCAGCTTTTTTGTATTTCCTTTGCTTTCGCCACCGCCTCATCAATTGGTAATTCTTTTGCCAACTCGAGCTGTTTCAGCAACTCTTTTTTCTGTTCAATACCATTTTCATTCTGATTAGAAGAGATCTTGCTACTTTTTCTATCATTCCTGGCATGAAGCTGGGTGAGCTTTTTAAAAGTGGTTAACAGGCGACTGTAGTCTTCCTTAGGTATATTGTCAAGAGCTTTCCATTCTTCCACTAATTGGTTACTATTGGTGCTAAATTTCTCCTGATCTTTTTCAGTTTCCTTAAGTTTTTTAGCTTTCTCAATCAATTGTTCGTATTGTGCAACCCTGGAAGCCATCATTTCCTGCTTTGCTTCATGAAATGCTTTTTTACGATCATAAAATTCATCATAAATTGCCTGGAAGCTTTGCTCTGTTTCTTCCTTTTTGGTGTCATCAACCGCGCCAACCCTTATCCACCTTTGTCTCAATTCTTTTAATTGCTCAGTTGCTTCTTTCCAGTTAGGATTAGCTGCATAACTTTTGGCTTCTTCAATAAGGGTAGACTTTACCTCAAAATTTCTTTTTCTGTTCTGACTGATATAATCTTCCAGCTGTTTTTCAAGCATTTCTAATCTTTCCTTAAGCTCCAGGAAATCACCTATGCCATCATAAGTGCTCAGGGAATCTTTCAGATTGATTATTTTCATTAAAAAAGATCCTTTATTATCTTCCTCCTCAATTTGTCTCTGTACTTCATTCACCTTATTTGTCAATAGGGTAAATTTATTTTCAAAAAATTGGATCGATTCAGTTTCAGAATCTTTTACTTCACCGATTACACGCTCAGGAAAATCCCCTTGCGCTTTAAGAATAACTTTACTCTCCTCAATGAAAGCCATGTCTTGCTTTAATTCAGTCAAAATGATTAAATTTTGGTTTTAAAATATTTCGTTGCAAAAATAAATTTAATTTACGAGATACCCGCATCCCCATTGTGTTATTAGCAAGGTATTCACGTAATTTGGTATATAAATTTGAAGATAATAAATCAATTTGATATGAGTGATGATAAAATAATTTTTTCAATGTCGGGTGTATCAAAGGTATACCCCCCTAAAAAGCAGGTTTTAAAGGATATTTACCTTTCTTTTTTCTATGGAGCAAAAATTGGTGTGTTAGGTCTTAACGGTTCCGGTAAATCGTCCCTTTTGCGAATTATTGCAGGAATGGATAAGGATTATATGGGCGAAGTAGTAGCTTCCAAAGATTATTCAGTAGGTATGCTGGAGCAGGAGCCTCATTTAGATCCTGATAAAACGGTGAAAGAAGTTGTCGAAGAAGGTGTGGCCGAAATAGTTGCTCTCTTAAAGGAGTTTGAGGAAATTAATGAAAAATTTGCTGATCCTGAAATACTAGACAATCCAGATAAAATGAATGACCTGATTGAGCAGCAGGGGAAAGTCCAGGAACAATTGGACCATCACAATGCCTGGGAGCTTGACAGTCGCCTGGAGCAGGCTATGGATGCTCTCCGGACTCCGCCGGCAGACTCTCCTGTCAAAAACCTTTCAGGTGGAGAAAAAAGACGTGTTGCGCTTTGCCGCTTGCTTTTACAAGAACCAGATGTTTTATTGTTAGATGAGCCTACCAACCACTTAGATGCAGAGTCAGTACATTGGCTTGAGCATCACTTGCAGCAATATAAAGGTACTGTAATTGCAGTAACCCACGATAGATATTTCCTTGATAACGTAGCTGGGTGGATACTTGAATTAGATAGGGGAGAAGGAATCCCATGGAAAGGTAATTATTCCAGTTGGTTAGATCAAAAACAGAAAAGACTTGCTCAGGAGGAAAAAACTGAATCCAAGCGTCAAAAAACTTTGCAAAGGGAATTGGAATGGGCCAATATGTCGCCTAAAGCGAGACAGGCCAAATCCAAAGCCAGACTTTCATCTTATGAACAAATGTTAGGAGAGGAAGTGAAGCAGAAAGAGCAAAAGCTTGAATTATTTATTCCGCCAGGACCAAGATTAGGCAGTAAAGTAATTGAAGCCCACGGTGTTTCTAAAGCTTTTGGAGATAAACTTCTATATGAAGATTTAAATTTCTCTCTGCCGCAAGGTGGTATAGTAGGAATAATTGGCCCTAATGGTGCAGGTAAAACTACCTTGTTTAATTTAATTACAGGAAAGGAAAAGCCCGATGCAGGTACTTTTGATGTAGGTGAAACAGTGAAACTGTCCTATGTAGATCAGGAACATGATAACCTCGATCCCAATAAATCTGTTTGGGAAAATATCTCTGAAGGAAATGAATGGATTCAGTTGGGTGCCAATAAAATCAATTCAAGAGCTTATGTGAGTAAGTTTAATTTTGCCGGTGGCGATCAGGAGAAAAAAGTTGGAGTACTTTCTGGTGGAGAAAGAAATAGGGTGCATTTGGCTATGTCCATTAAACAGGAAGCTAATCTTTTATTACTCGATGAGCCTACCAATGATTTGGATGTAAATACTTTAAGAGCTTTAGAGGAAGGCTTGGAGAATTTTGCGGGTTGTGCAGTTATCATTAGTCACGATCGTTGGTTTCTTGATAGAGTGGCTACACATATCCTGGCTTTTGAAGGTGATTCTCAGGTTTATTGGTTTGAAGGTAATTTCTCCGATTATGAAGAAAACAGGAAGAAAAGATTGGGCGATGATGCCATACCTAAGCGAATTAAATATAAAAAATTAGCAAGAGGTTAATTAGTGCCCATGTGAATAGGTGATGAAGTGAATAGGTTTTTCGGGAGAACAAGTACCCGAATGATTTAGAAAAACCTGATGAAGATATATAACAATGGCCACAACATAAATCTGTGGCTATTGTTATTTTTAGTTCTTTTTTAAAGCTAATCTCCAATAATGAGAAGTCAGATTTGTTCTTGTGTAAAATCCTGTAAAAATTTATAGCAACTATTTTGCGTTATTTTCAGTTCTGTTAAAAAATTCCGATATTTGATAACAAAGTAGATGGCTTATGAAATTATTACAATTAGCAGAAGATATTTTACAGTCTCATGGGTTGCGAAGGACTCAGATCAGATTAGAAATCCTTCAGATTTTTATGAAACAGGATCATGCACTATCTGTTAATGACTTGGAAAAAATGTTACAAGCCAGCCATGACCGTGTAACTCTTTACCGTGCTTTAAATTCTTTTGAGGAAAATGGTATATTGCATCAGACGCCAGATCAAGGTGGTGGAATGCGGTATGCCTTATGTGTTGATGATTGCTCAGGACATCATCATAAAGACGAACATGCTCATTTTATCTGCGATTCATGCAATCAGACTTTTTGCCTGCAGGAAATAAAAGTGCCGGATGTAAAAATACCCGAAGATTATCAGTTAAACAGTGTAAGTTATACAATGAATGGAGTTTGTAAAGAGTGCCAGTAATTTAGTTTTTCTCTTTTAACCATTTATCAGCTTCAGCCTCCTCTTTAAAAATAGCATAATTAAAGCCTCTTCTTTTACAGATAGATGCCCAGAAATTTCCTAATTCCTCACTTCTGTTGTTAACAATTACCGCCATTTTCACTTTTTTGAACGCAGTCAATTTATGTTCAAAAACTTTTACCAGGTTGAAAACCTCATTATGCGATAAATGAAAAATTGTTTGAGTGTAGTCCAGTAAAATTAAGTCATGAGATGATTGCTGAATGACCGAATGGATGTGAGTGGAATTATTTAATACCTGAGTGAAATCTTTTCTATCCCCAATACCCACTACTCTTAAAAAGTTAGCCTCTTCTGTAATTTTTAACGCTTTTGTACTATTTATAGCCAAACTCTTTCTGATTGAATGTTGAGAAGTTGCAAAAGTATATAAATTGAAAGAAATAACCTATGCTTCATTAATAGTATTAACTACAACATTAATAATTTCAAGATAGTTTTTTAAGAAAGTGTAGTTAGGTAGGGGAACATTTTCGATATCACCTTTTTTTCAACCAATTCCTGAGGCTTACCAGTAATTATACGTTCTCCGCAGTTAGCTAACCATAATTCATCCGCTAACTCCAAAGCCATTTCCACCTGGTGGGTACTGATAATTATAGATTTGCCGGTTTCATTCACTAAATCTTTTAATAACCGCATTACTGTGAACCGATTATTGGCATCTAAATGAACAGTAGGCTCGTCCAGCAGCATTAAATCTCCATCCTGAGCTAATGCACGTGCTATTAAAGCTTTTTGAAGTTGCCCGTCACTTATTTCAAATATATTGGCACCACTTATATATTGTATTCCGCATTGTCGAATAGCGAGATCAACCTTTTCATGATCTTTTGCATGCAATTTACCTGACCAATCAGTATGAGGATAGCGGCCCATTTGTACCAGTTCCCTTACACTTAAATTACCACCCTGAATAGGATCAGTTAACACAAGACCAATATGTTTAGCCAATTCCTTAGGAGTATAAGTGGAGATATTAATACCATTTAAAAATATATCTCCTGCTAATGCAGGTTGTAAGTTAGCAAGCGTTCTTATCAGCGTACTTTTCCCTACACCATTGGCACCTAGTAAACAGATCATCTGTCCTTTTTTTACAGAAAGATTTAGATTATCCATTAGGATATTTTTTGACTTAGCTTTTTTGTAACCAATAGCTAAATCTTCAGTGTGGAATATGGTATCTGCCTTATCCAAAATTTCTGCTCATATTTTTACTTCTCACAATCAGCCAGATAACAACAGGTGCACCAAACAAAGAGGTGATTGCATTTATAGGCAATATAAGATTTAGTCCCGGCATCTGGGCAATCATGTCGCAAACTAGCAGTAATATAGCTCCTAACAGCAAGGTGGCAGGAACTAATATGTGATGATTCGCGCTTTTAAAAATGATTCTACTGATATGAGGAACTGCCAAGCCTAAAAAAGCAATAGGCCCGCAAAAAGCAGTCACTACTCCTGCCAATAAACTGGTGCTTATTACCAAGGCAATTCTTACCTTTTTAATAGTTAAACCCATGCTTTGTGCATAATTTTCGCCCAAGAGCAGTGCGTTGAGCGGTTTGGCTTGTAAGTAACCGATGATCATACCTGTTAGCACCACAGGGATAAATACTTGCATTTCTTCCCAGTTAAGGTTTCCTGTGGATCCGAACGTCCAGAAGAGAAAATTCTGTATATCATCCGCAGAACTGAAGTATTGCAATACGCTCACGATTGCTGAAGTGAACGCACCAAACATTAAACCTATCAGCAGTAAAGACATGCTATCCCTGATGTTGATGGAAACTAACACCACTAACAGTAAAACTATGGATGATCCTACTATGGATGCAATGGCCATACTCCATGATGCTAATATTCCTGTAACACCTATTCCTGATAAAACTAATAATGCTACACCAAGGCTTGCACCTGAACTAATACCCAATACAAAGGGGCCTGCTAAAGGGTTTCTGAAAAGTGTTTGCATTTGTAAACCGGCAAAACCTAGTGCGGCACCAGCAAAAATTGAGGTAATTGCTTTAGGAAACCTATAATGAATGATGATATTATAAATAGCTGATTCATTGTGTACATCGCTAAATAGTACCTGAAATATTTCCAGAGGAGATATATAAACTGAGCCTAAACTTACGGATAAAATGAGTAGTATGATTAAGAGTAAACCTAATCCTGTTAAAATTCTATATATTTTTGCAGGCATCATTATTTTAAAGCCTGAAAATAAGTGAATTCTTTTTCGACTAACAAATCAGGATGTAGTATTTTTATATGATCCTGCAATACAAGGTCAGGGCGTAAAGTTCCGGATTCCAGATAATCATTTCCACCTGCTTTATGCACTCTTTTTACATAGGTATAAATGTTCTTCTCTTTAAAAGCATCAAAATGAGTATATCGGTTATCAGCATTTTCAAGCTCCTCATAGGAAGAAAAATTAGCAGCACCAATCCAAAAATCAGCCTCTTTGGCTGTGCTTAAAACTGTTTCATAGCTTAACTCCAGACTACCGGCTTCTTTTCTTTCAGACCAATAGTAATCACCACCAGCATCGAAAACAAATTGAGCCCCATAACTATTTCCAGCCGGTACATACCAGATGTCACCATACATCACTCCTGTCATTACAGTAGGGCTTGAAGTTTGTGATTGTCCTAACTTTTTTAACTCTTGGTAAGATTTCTCAATAGACTGAAAGATGCTATCAGCCTTATCCATTTTGTTAAAAAAGACTGCTGTAAATTTAATCCATTCAGCACGGCCCAACGGATTACTTTCCAAATATTCAACATTCATTACTACTGGAATATTAGCCTGTTGCAAGGGTTTGAGATTATCATAAGTACTTCCCATGCTGTAAGCCATTACCAATTCCGGCTGTAAACTTAATGTCTTTTCTATATTTATACCGCCTTTTTGGCCAATGTC